>JAACEJ010000096.1 GCA_011682565.1 Actinomycetota bacterium
AAAAGCCACCAGCTTGCTTGAGAAATAAGGATAAGCATTAATACGATGGATCCCAAGAAGCCTAAAAGACTAAAAGAATGTCCAAATACTGGTATCATAACTATTCTCCTCTTTCCAAAGTTAACTTTTTTTCTTACGACGCTTCTACTTTTGTATATAGGACAAAGAGGAATTTTTTTCATTTTTTTTGCTCATTCTGAGATTTGGAGGGTTTTCGCGGAATAGCATCAAATTGATCGGATTCAGAGGAAAGATGAAATCAGTGTCAGAATGAATCAAAATTGTCGCCGTTTAGCAATAAAGCGCATCACTCTTGTATAAAGTATTCTTTATGATAAAATAGCCCTTTTACTCCTTCCTTGAGCAAAGTTCTTCGGGAATTCATTCGTTTGATTAATTCTTCACGATATTTTAGTTTGCTCATTCTTGTAGCATGGTTGTATTTTTGAAAAACTTTTTCGATATCCATCGCCCGCCAGCAAGTAGCGACAAAATAGAATGTAATTGTACCTTGCTGCGTATTTTTCGTCAAATAAAAATAATTATCGCCGCCAGGTATCAATCTTACTTGATTCTTACGCAACTTGTGATTTTCGATTGAGAATGCTGTTAAAGGAAAAAGCAGTTCAACTCCTTCGTTACTATCGAATTGAAATAAATAAAAATAGCAATCTACGCTGGGTGAAATACTGAATCTGTAACCGTCGCCGACACTGAGAGTTAAATCAGACAAAGATTTTTGCGAGACAGAATGAGAATCTTTTTTAATATACTCAAAATTTATAGTAAGGTATAAATCAGTGTTTAATTGTTTTGCGATTTCACTTAATCTTGGATCTGCATTTTTATGCTTTTTTAGACAACGGTTGACATCTTCCTTTGCAGAAATTAAATCCCCGTACTGCAGACGATTGGTGACTTGCTCGTAACATGGCTTAGGGCTGATTCGCGGAATGTAATAGATAATGAACGCCAAAGCAGCAATAGCCATAATTTTAGGAATCCATTTCCGGATATTTCTTTTATTTTGAAACTTCCAATCAAACAAGCATTCAATTGCTTCTTTAACGGTGCCAACAGGACATAGTTGAATTTTTTTTTGAATAAGCTTTTCAGCTAATAAAGGATCAATCTCACTTTTATTGTCAATTGGATAAAGAGCCTTGTCGCCTGCTTTTAAACACTCATAAGCTGCCAGCAGTTTTTCATTTATTGACGAAACCTTTTTTACGCGAGCGCCTTTTGTTCGCCCGCTCAACTCGCCGGTGGCAGCCACGGAGTAACCTAGTTCACTTCCGGCTGACTGCCGGTAAATTTCCTGCGCAAATTTTACTGCAAAAGCAAGTCCCGCGCTTTCTCCGGTAACTTGACGCTTTAATTTGCTTTCGTCAAACTCGCAAGCTATGTAATATTTTTTCCCCTTGGGAATAAGTTTTTGCGTGGCTTTATTTCTCTTATACCACCCCCAATGTGTGGTTCCTTTCTTTTGGATCAGGTTGGCATTTTCCAGTGAATTATAAGTTGCCCAGATTCCTTTTTCTGCGGAATCTTCAACATCATTATTGTCGGTAAAACAATTTATCTGGATGCGCTCTTTATCCCGTTGTGTTACACCCAAAAATTCAAATTCAATTTTGCTTGACGTTTTGTCATCAAATAGTGCAAAAGTTTCCATTTTGCTTCTTTATTCGTGAGTCCGAATCATGAGTCGCAAATCTATCGAGTTCAGGTTGTCTATTCGTTGAAAAACTCTACCATTTCTGATAACGCCCTCTAATAATATATGGCCCTTTCCGTCAACAACAGATAATCGTTTCCCTTCAACTCGTTTTCGTTTATTTTCGTTAACTTGAACTACGATCAAACCAGAATTTATCCTGGATTCACTTTCCCTTATATCAATACTAAATGTACCATTTCTTGATTTTAATTTCTGCGGCCAATGGATCTTTGTCGAAGCTGCTGCCTTTCTCCACGCGGTTTCCATAATTTCCCGGGGCTCTGTTTCTAATAGATTATTCAACTTTTGCGAACAAATTGCGCAAGATATCAAATGCTCTATGGCTCTTTCATTTTCTTTCCACGAGGATTTGCCGGATATAGAATTTAGTTCAAAATCATTCAAATGCTCCGTTTCAGTTTCAGTTTGCTGCTTAAATTCTTCACAGGCACGAAAAGCATCTTTTAAAGTGATCATGTTTTCCATTTTAATCTCCCTATTCTTCATCGTATATTGCCGACACGTCAATAATTCCCCAACCTTTTTTCCCAAGACATTTTCGTAAAAGGAGTTTTGCCCTTTCGTTTATTCTTCGAACTCGGGAAATATTATACTCCTGACCCATTATTTTAACAACGCTCTTGAGTGTAAAGCCTCGATACTCTTTCAATAAAACAATAATCATTTGTTCTTTTTGCAGTTTCTTTAGACAAAGAGCAGTGTCTTTTCCCAGGTCTCTTTTTTTCTTTTCCTTTTCAGGCTCTTCCATTACCGGGTGGTTTAATCCCGACATTCCTTTTATCTTACTCTTTTGAATGACATCGGCTTCATCCAGATATTCTACCAGGCCTGACAAAGATTTCAATTCTCTAATTTTTTTAACATTCTTTCGTAATCGTTGCGATAATTCTTCATCCGTGGGGACCCGGCCAAGCTCTTGTTCCAGTTCTGCGGCTTCTTTTTGAAGTTCTTTCACTTCTTTTCTCTTTCGATGATCAAGAAAATCTTCATTGCGCAGAAATGCAGAGATAGCAGTGGAAATGTTCCACGATGCATAAAGAATAAAATCATTGCCTTTCGATTTTTCAGGATCGAAAGTTTCAATAGCTTTTACCAGCCCAAAATATCCTTCGTTTTCCAACTCTTCTTTTTGAATATGCTTTATATTAAATTTTAGTAATTTATAATACCGCTTTAGTGCAATCTCTTTAACCAGAGGAAAATAATCATCAGGAATCAAATTAAAATTGACTTCCATTTGTTCTCCGCGTTAAAACACAAAGTCTAAAATTTAGCACTAAAATATTTGTTACTTTTTAATATGTGCCAAATGCTACCATATCTGTTTATTGTACATCGGGGAAATATTTTTCAAATAATTTTGTGCAGAAAAGTGATTAAAAATGAACTGCTGAAAATTTATAAATCACACTCATGTTGATTGACAAACAATTCAAAAGAGGTTAAGAACAAAATGTCAGAAATCATTAAATCAGAAGAAAGAAGAATCCCTTACCCCACCTCAAATAAGAAAAAGTTCTAATTTGAGAGCCATAGCCATAACTCTTTTTAAGATATAAATAAAATCTTTAATATCAAGTAATTTCTTTAAAAACAGCAGAAAGCAATTTGTTTCCTCACCCTATTCCTCCAATTTTCAATCCGCATCCTCACCAATTTTTGGTATTTAAAAAAACATACAGCTTCTTTCATGTTGTCCGAATTCGCCCGCTCGTTTAACCGGAAAGTGTAAACCAGAAATATATTGTCAAATGGACACAGCTTCTTGCATTTCAACAAGGGAGTCTTTTTTGAAAAGGAAAATTTCAACATCATTGCTGCTGCTTTTCTTTTGCCTTGGCTTTTTTCATCTGACTGCAAAAACCTCTGCTGCGAGAGAAGACGATCGTTTATCCGCTATGGAGAGTGCACAACGCGGCCTCGACCCAAACCTCAACGATCCTCCGCCGCGCAAAGAATCCGGAATAAAATATCAAAAAATACCTGCTTCCCGTCCAATAGTCGTAAAACCGGGAAATACTAAAAGTCAGACCGAATCAGTTGCAGGCATAAATTACAATCAGGAAATAAATATCGCTCCCGAATCCGGGCGGACACTTGTAGGAAAGGTTCGACTGACGCTGCGCGGCGGCGTGCCGATTCCCCAGTCCGGTTTACATGTTCTTGTACAAATCGAGAACGAGCATAGCGGCACATTTGAGACCGTGGCCAAGGGGTCGTTTCAAAATGAAAGAACGTTGGAACTTTTCTTCCCGGGGCGACACACACAAAATGTTCGTATCCTTGCTGAAAGCACACAAGCCGATACGAATCCCGTGCAGTCGGTGGAATTGTATAAAATCGTTTTGAACAACACAACGGACATTATGCTCCTCGGCGATTCCATCACTTTCGGCAAATTCGCAGATGACAGCATCGGGTATCGCAAACGGCTGTACGATTTGCTGGATCAAAACGGCTACGACATCGATTTTGTCGGCGATTATGGCGATTCGCCTTATGAGGGGCATTTCCAGAGCGGCCGAAAAATTAACGATTTTTACCCGCGCGGACTTTTTCCCGCCGGAAATGCAAGACTGGACGTGACCGGGCCGATGAACAATTATCGTCCACAGATCGTTGCCATCCATCTCGGTACTAACGATCTCAACAGTGAAGCGGAACATCCGGTCGCGCCGTACGCGATTGACGGGGAGACCCAGGACACCCATGCCGGACGAATGGAAACCCTTGTGAATTATTTGCTGAAATGGCACAACGGCGAAAACGGCACCGAGCTTGAAAAAATCATCGTCAGCCTGATTATCCCGATAAAATACCAGGACAGTCTTGTTGCCGCATTCGACAAAGAAGTGGCGCGCATGGTTCGTGATTTTCAGAACGGCGTCATCACCGGCCAGCCGGAGCCGGTGTTTTTGTGCGACCAGTTCACTGCCTTCGAACAATATCCGGATTTCCGCGCGACCTATTACAAATCCCTCATGGAAGATACGCTTCACCCGAATACAACCGGGCACAACTTGATGGGGGATACTTATTACGACACCTTTGTCGAACAACTAACCGGGCAGCAAAAGTGGTTTTCCAACATGACCTGGGATGCCGATGTTGCCGGGTTCGATGCTGATTACACTTTTCAGGGCATTGCTATTGCCGATGTTACCGGCGACGGCCTGGACGATATTTACATCAGCAGGACGGCGCCGGACGCCCCGTTCCCGCAGGAGGCCCTTTACATCAATCAGCAAAATATGCCGTTTATCGAACAGGCGCAGGATTTTCATATCGATGATCAGGGGCAAAGCCGCGGCGTCGTTTTTGTAGACATTGACAATGACGGTGATTTTGATCTGTTTAACGGCAATTCGGACGGGCGAAATCATTTGTATGAAAACCTCGGCAATCGGAATTTCCGGGACATCACAGCCCAGGCGGGCATTGCCGATTTGAACCGGCTGACGACCGGCGTGCTGGCGTTTGATTGCGATAACGACGGCGATATGGATTTGTACGCCGTCAATTCGCGCGTTAAAAACGAATTATATATCAATAACGGCCTGGGACATTTTCAGCTTGAGGATCGCGGCGCGGATGATCACGACGAGGCGGACATTCCCAGCATTTCTGCATCCGCCGCGGATTTTGACGGCGACGGCGATGTGGATATTTACATTGCCAAACGCGATGCGCCCAACAAATTGTACGTGAACAATGGCGACGGCTATTTCACCGACATGGCCGGCCAGGCGGGTATCGATCTCGCGGCCAGAAGCAACGGCGCTGTGTGGAGTGATTTGGACAATGACGGCGACCAGGACCTGATTGTCTCGGTTTCGCATTCCAACAGCGATCCGAATCCGATTCTGCGGGTCTATGAAAATAACGGAGACGGCACTTTTCAGGATATTTCCAATTCTCTCAACATCCCCATGGACGGCTATTCCGCGGTGATCAGTGATTTTGATAACGACGGTGATCTGGATATTATCACCACAAATGAAAAAGATTACGGCGCATTCTACCGAAACGATGGTTCCTTGCAGTTTAACAAACTCGATGACACGGGCGCTGAAATCTACGCCGGAGATGTCCGCGGCGCTGCGGCTTTCGATTTTGATAACGACGGCGATGAGGATTTTCTTGCCGTACGTTCCGATGCGTTCAATGTTTTTTTGAAAAATAATCTTGCAAATGGAAATCACTATCTAAAAGTTAATGCGTTTGGGCCAAAAGGAAATCTCGGCGGTTTCGGCACAAAAATTTGGCTTTATCAGGCCGGGCAATTGGGCGAAAGCGACGCGCTGCTGAGCTTTCAGGAAATTCAGTCGGCTACGGGACACACTTCGCAATACTCACCGACGCAGCATTTCGGTCTCGGCAGTCATCTCACGTGCGATCTTTTGGCTGAATTTACCGACGGCACTTTGCTGGCCATGCGCGACCTGCAAACGGATCAAACGATCACCATAGAACCGGCATCTCCCGCAACGGAACTCGTACCCACGCATATTAACTTTTTTTCCGGAGATGCGCAAACGGATACGGTGGGACAGGAACTGCCCGCCCCACTGGTTGTAAAAGTGACCGCTGCAAACGGCCAACCGGTTCAGGGTGCAAATGTCGTTTTTAATGTTACTCAGGGAGATGCGCAGCTCTTTTCTCCATCCACTTCATCGAATGGCCTGTGGCTGGAGGCCGAGTCCGGCAAAATGAACGCAACCATGCGCTGGGTTTACGATGCGACAACATCCGGCAGTGCTTTTGTTATGGTGCCGGCATTTTTGCATTCTGTCGGCCATGATACGCTTTCCATCGACACACCGGCTGACACATATTTTTTGTGGCTTCGTCTGGCAAACGTCAGTGAATCGTCTTTCCTTAAAATAGGAATTGATGGTGCACCCATGCAGCAAATCCCCCTCGGCAATTGGAATGACTGGCAATGGGTTAAAATGACCGACGCCTCTGGCGCACCAATCGAATATACTTTGACTGAAGCAGTTCACTCTGTGCTCATCGAATCCGCGAGCGCCAATTTGCAGATCGACAAAATTTTACTCACCCCTGATCCGCAGGATACGCCGACCGGCCTGGGCGAAGAAGCGAATTCAAATCCCGATCTCAGCGACCGTGAAGGATTGGCACGTCGATTTGTGCAACTGGGACAGACTGCCGGAGCTGTCACAGTTCGGGCAACATTGGAAGATAACGGCTCGCCGGTCAACGGCAGCCCGCTTGATTTTCATTTGACAGCCGTTCCCGGTGCGCCGGTAACGCTCGAGGCGACGAGCGGGGACGGTCAGTCGGGCCACGTTGATGAACCGCTTGTCGATCCTTTTGTCGCGACTCTTTTGGATGCTTTCGGCAATCCGATTCCCGATCAGCCCATTCAATTTGAAATTATCTCCGGCGGCGGGTCGCTGGATGTTGCCGGGCCGGTACCCACGGATACATTGGGGCAGGCCAAAGCAACACTCACACCCGGCAGCGAAAGCAGCACCCAAAAAGTGCGCGCTTTTGCCGTCAATACACCGGAAGTTGAAGCAACGTTTTCCGTTCATGTGGACGGCGTGGCTAGTGACTTGGTTTACGTGCAGGGTGACAGCCAGTCTGCCGTGGTGATGTCCACATTGCCAAAAGCTGTAAAAGTCCAACTGCTCACGGACGATGGATCTGTTGCTGCCAATTACGCGGTCGTCTTTTCCACTTTGAATCAGGGGGCGCTGGTTACGGAGGCTGTTTTTCCGGCCGTATCAAACAACAAAGAGAATCACGCATCCACAGAAGCCGCGACGTCGGATTCATCGATCACGGTGCTCACTGATTCGCTCGGTATGGCCGCGGTTTTCTGGCAGCTTGGAAAACAAAGCGGACAGCAGCAATTGAAAATCGATGCGGGTGCGGTAAATAATTCGCCGTACTTTATTCATGCCCAAGCCGATCCATCGGGTCCGGCGGCTCTCATTGTGGCGGATGGAAACAACCAGGAATCATCGATACAAAGCAAGTTGCCCAAACCATTCACCGCAAGGCTTTTGGACGAGTACAGCAATCCCATCCCCGGATTTGATGTGCATTTCATTTCATCGCAAGGCGGCGGAACATTCAACGGCAAAACCAACGCCGTTGCCGTGACCGATTCGCTGGGAGATGCCAAGGCCGAATTTACACTCGGCACGCTTGCCGGTCAGGATATTTATGTCGTAAAAGCTTTTGCGGTTTCCGGCGCGGACACGATCCCCAATCCGCCGTTGCAATTTTATGCCACAGGCTTGCCGGGGCCAGCCGCTTTTGCCGAATTAGACAATGGCGATGCGCAGCAGGACACGGTCGCACGGACTTTGGCGAAACCATTACAGGTTAAAATCACAGATGAATTTGAAAATCCGGTTTCCGGTTTTATGGTAAAATTTCAGGTCGTTTCCGGCGACGGCTCTTTCAACAATGAAAGTGAAAAAACGGTACAGAGCGGACAGGACGGTATTGCTAAAACTTTTTTCACTCTGGGAGAAAATGTCGGGGAAAACAGGGTGCAGGCCATCTGCACAGGCCTTTCCCCGGATACAATTCTTTTTCACGCAACCGCTGTTCCCGATCGTCCGCAGCAGCTTGTTTACACATCCGGGAATGACCAGACAGGCTCGCCAAACACCACGCTGCCGGAATCGTTTGCCGTAAAAGTCGCCGATCAATTCGGCAACGGCATTTCAGATTTTGCGGTCACATTCACCGTTGTCAGCGATGAAGGACGATTCGGTAGTTCCAAATCGATGACAAGATCAACGGACTCGACCGGTGTGGCAGGGGCCTTTCTTACTCTGGGGGAGAGCATTGGCGATTCAAATCATGTTGTTCGTGCTTCCGCAAGTTATGCCGGGACGGCACTGGAAAACAGTCCGGTCACATTTTACGCTTCGGTCATCAAAGGCGATCCACAAAGTCTTGTGCCCGTAACAAGCACGAGCGGATTACTGGGCGCCCCGCATCGGGAATTGCCCGAACCGGTGATTGTTAAAGTACTGGATAATAATGAACAGCCGGTGTCTAATTTTCCTGTCCGCTTCCAGGTCATGCAAGGCGGCGGCAGCCTGCTGCCGGACGGGACGGATTCTCAGAGTGTGTACACAGATTCGGTTGGCCGTGCGTCCGCCCGTTGGGTGCTGGGAGAATTAGGCCAGGACCAAACGCTGCGCGCTTCAGCGGCCTGGCATGAACAGGCATTGGAGAATTCTCCGCTCACTTTTCAGGCCGTTGCCATTCAAACCGATGCCCACCGTCTCGCTTACGTTTCCGGAAAGAATCAGAGCGGCGGCGCAGGAGAGGCGCTGGCAAAAGATTTTGTTGTACGCGTTGATGATGATCTCAACGCGCCGGTTCCGGATCATCC
>JAACEJ010000667.1 GCA_011682565.1 Actinomycetota bacterium
GCATTAGATAGCAAATTGTAAAGGATTTTATCCAGCTTGTTTGCATCAAACAGAACATACAGTTCATCCGTTCCCGCAGAAAATTCAATGGTTATATGGTGTTGTTGAGCCAGGAGATTAAAAGAATCTATAATATTCTTAATAAACTCGATTATATCTCCTTCAGATACCGAGAGTCGTAAGCGGCCGGTTTCAATCTTGCGAAAATCAATCACCTCATTGACAAGATGGAGCAGTCGTTTTGCATTCCGGCGCATCAGTTCATATCTATTTTTCAGTGTCTGCTTGTCAATTCTACGTCTGTTTGCAAGAAGTTCGTCCAGAGGCCCGATGATTAAGCTGAGAGGTGTACGCAATTCATGAGAGATGTTTGCATAAAATCGTAATTTCATCTTGTCCATTTCATGGACCTTTTCCGCTTCCATTCGTTGAATTTTCAAGTGTTTTTTATAAAGATAAGACAGCAGAAAACCAATGATGCTTAAGAAAGTCAAAATCAGACTGATGAACCAACCTTGCTTCCAGAGAGGTGGCAGGACGTAAAAGTCAAGTTTTGCGGGAGTCGGATCGACATTAAAATCCTGATCACGGGCATGAACTTCAAAAGTATGATGTCCGTGGTTCAAAGAGAAAAATATTTTCTGCGTTTCAGCGGCGAATGGCGTCCATTTTGAATCGTCCAACCGGTACGAGTATTGAAGAGCGCTTTCCGGTGTCTCCTGCAAATAATCCACTCCTTCCCAAATGATAAAAGTATTTCCCTCTTTCGGAACGCGTTCCTGAGACTGAACGATACGTGTCTCCGGGGGGTGATTATCCGGCCTGTAACGAATTGTTCGAAAATTCCGAAAAGATTCATCCGTAATATCACTTGCATTAAAAGCTCGTCGGTACCATGACCGCGATGCGATATTGATCCAGATTGCACCGTCTCTGGATTGACACAGCGTCCCCCCTTCTCTCTTTAAATAAAAAGCAGACGGCAGCGCCAAAGTGTTCCATGTCTTACCGTCAAAGCGGTTAATCCCTTTCGATGTCGCTGCCAGGAGAGTACTATCCGAAAGGGACAGGAGTGCCGGAACCATATTACTGGCCAGCCCATCCTCTGTTGTATATTTCCTCCATTCCTGCCGGCCGGGTTTTAACTGAATGAGACCAACGCCTCCTTTGGCAAACCAGAGATCGCCCGACGGCGTTGCAATCACATCATCTATCCATTCTGAGGTTAATTCATTGGGATATAATACACGGCTCCATGTGTTGCCGTTAAATCTGGATACAAATGAACCGCCGCTCCATAAAAAACCGTCATCTGTTTGCGCCAGACCGACAACATTGAATTTTCCGATAGAATCCTCAGAATAATGTGACCAATGTTGGTCACCGTTTTCAGTAATTTTACACTTGAGAATTCCTCCCAGGTAATTTCCTATATATGTCGATGGACTGGCCCCGAACCACAGGGAACCATCTGTTGCTTGAAATGCGGAACGAAAATCGATGCCCCAGGATAATTCAGGATGACGTTGCATGATCCATTTGTGTCCGTCAAAATAGGCAGTGGCCGCTTTGTATCGGTGACTACCGGCGGCCCAGATAACATCATTTGCAGTAACCATGAGAGCAACGGGCATGTCAATTAAACCATCCCGGGTGCTGTATTGTGTCCATTTCCCGGTTTCCGGCTGACAGGATACAACATTTCCTTCACGATTGATGAACCACCGGGTACCGTTTTTCGATTCGCATTGGAAATGTAATCCACGATATGTTTTCCAGTGATTGTCCTGGTAATCGATGCGATAAACTTCACTATTCCTGCCGGCCAACCACAGAGCGCCGTCCGATGCTTCGAACATCACAATGCGCGCACTCGGCAAAGGAACGTCGGTATATCTGTAAACCCGCCATTGATTGTTTTGAAAAACAAAAACCCGACTATGTCCGCCAATCCATATTGTCCCGTCTCTGGTTTGCATGATACTCCAATTGCTGTCGTCACCTCCAAAGATTTGACTCAGGCGGAATGAATGCCACTTTTTCGTCTTTGGATTATAAACATTGATCCCTTTGTCAGGTTGGTCACAAATGGACCAGAGTTGTCCGTCTTTGGTTTGGATAATTCGCGGCACATCTCCACATTGCAGACCATCTTTTTGCGTATAAATCTTCCATGCAGCCGGCTGCATAGGACTGCTGCTGTGCATATTCCATGCAACCATCTGTCCTTGATATTTTCCCAGCCAGATTGTGCCCTGACGATCCTGGTATATCGCAGCAATATCAAATGCCTTTGCAACATGGTCGGGCACCAAAACAATATCGATTTCAGGATCGATCTCTATAACTTCAGACGCCATGGATTTTGATGTATACAGCAACATTTCTCCGCTTTTAATCCGGAAAACACCTCTTTCCGTAGCGGCCCAAATATTTCCGTCATCGAATACACCGACCTGATACACTTTTATTTTACGGTTCATCAAGTGAGGAAAAAGTCGTTTCCATTTGTTATCAGAAAAAACATATAGCCCCGATTCTGTACCGGCATAGATTTTACCGTCCCGGCCCTGGCAAAGCGTCAACACATTGTCTGAAGGCAAACCGTCTTTGGCGGAGAAAAACCTCCAATGCAGTCCATCATAGCGAATCACTCCTTCATTCACACCAAACCACAGGGCACCATCCCCGGCCTCGAACATACATTGAAAGCCTTTGCCGTTCATTTTGGGGAAATTCTGCCATCGCCACGATTCCAACATGGGATCATCGATCTTCGGTTTGTAGTTTCCGGCAGCGTTCAATTGAATAGAATTTAAGATGAATAAAACAAGGAAAGAGGCAAGGACAGTACGCCTGGAAAAAAGTA
>JAACEJ010000668.1 GCA_011682565.1 Actinomycetota bacterium
GTGAGCATTCAGTAAAAGCCGTTCAGAAAAAAAAGTGTTCAACCTTTTTTTCTGAACAAATTAGGAAGGTTGGTTTAGTAACTTGTCTACATGAAATTTAAGGGAAACTCCCTCCAGTGCTTTGGAATCATTTTCAGCACAAGCTTCGAGGTAATCGGTAAGCCACGTCTGTGGTGCAACACCATTAATTCTTGCGGTTGAAATGATGGAAAGAAAAATCTGAGTATGTTTAACGCTTTTACTCGAAACATTTCCCAAATAATTATTTCGACCAAAAATGGCGATTTTTAAGAGTTGTTCTGCTCGATTATTGTGAAGTGGCACTTCTGGCCAATCAATAAAAATCGTATACCCTGAAAAACGCTTTAGAAAACTCCTCAAAATCTTTTTTTGAAATTCATACTCCAGATCCTCCTCTTTTTGAAGACGCAACTCTTCGACAATTGATCGTAGTGCTGCGGTCAACTCGTTGAATTCTGCTTCGGATTTCGCTTTTAGTCGTTGTTTGTTGAGTTTAAACACCATTTTGATTTGGCCGAGCCAATCATCGACCCATTTCTCAAGTATCGGGTTATCTTTGAATCCTTTTAGAGATCTCAAGTTGATAAAATCGCGTCGCAAATGAACCCAACAATATGCAATCAGCACATTTGCGGTTTTTTTGATTGCTTCATAAGAACTAAAACGGTCCGCGGAAAAAATCCGGAAAAGACCCCCATTGATTCTATTGATAACATCGGCCGATCTTGTTGGGTCGATAATGTATATCACGACTTTTTTACTGGCAAACACCCACAGCCACCAGAGGTAACTCATTTTGTTCTCGATGATCTCAAACACTTTCCAACGCGTTTCGTCCGCATTCCATAACGGGTCTTTTCTAAGTTCGACTATTAAAGCTTGATAGACGGGCTCTAACAACAATCCAATTTTTTTGAATCCGTTTTCTACGGTACCCTGAGAGAGCTTGTACCCCATTGGTTTCAAGGATTGAGCGTACCGATAAATTGGAACGGCCAGGAAGTACTTCATTATAATCAAATTCACCCAGCTTACGGTCGTAAGAATCGATTTTTTAATAACCGAGTCCCTTTGCGGAGCTATTTTGAACTTTGGACTTGTGGAGCAATTACAATCTCTTTTATAGGCGCAACGTGTCACGATTTCATGGATTGCCGAAATTGTTAACTGTACCTGATTTGAGATTCTGTCAAAAGCGGTAATACGCTTGTAGGGTGTTTGGCAGCTGTCGCAACAAGGAGTTTTATCAAAATCCCGTTCGATCTCTTTTTTCTCCAGATTCTCTGGAATATTCCTTTTTGTCGGTTTATGTCCGGGCTGTCCTCCCCTTTTTTTCTTTTTGGAATCTTCAGGTTCTTCATCCGAAGACTTCTCGTTTTTAGGTGAGAAAACCCGGTTTACCTTGTGTAGTCGGACGTTTAACTCAAGATTTTGTTTTTTTAACCGTTCGATTAAAGTCTTATGCTCTGCCAGGCTGGAGAGAAGAAACTTGATGATGGCCAACAATAAACCGATAATATTGGCAGAACCGGAATTTGGTAATTTTAAGGGGAGGATTAATTCCATACCATCTTTTTATTAAGTCGATCTTTCGAGAAGTAGCTTTCTTCTAAAACGACGATGCAATGGATAAACATAAATACTCTTAATGGGTGCCTTCTTGTCGCCTTCTTGTCCATTTCTGGTTCTTCCCTTAGTATCGCCACATAAGATCCAATTGGTGGCTTGATAGCAGGTTCCTTTGAACCGTTTCTTTTGAACGAAAGTTTCCAACAGGTAAATCGGATGATTATATTTCAAGATCCAATCTTTTCCGATTCGCCTGGAAACTGCGCCTAATATATAACTGGCAAGGTTAGGAACTTTAACCCACGGCAAAATAAGAAATCGGTGGTTGTTGACGATAAGTTCAAGATTCTTTTTCCTTATTTCGTGCGACCAGCCGATAAACGAGTCTCTGGGTGCCGTCTGCCAAGCTGCCGCACCAAATAAAAGGCACGCTAAAGGACGGTTTTGATTGTCGTAGACCAGATATCCGATGTTTTTTCCCACCGGACCATGGTAATCAAGGTAATGATATGCGGTCAGAAAATACCTGAAAAGCGGTGATGATTTGTCTCCCGGCGAAACTACTTCGATTCGAAGGGGAAGAATTTCTTTTAAAAAGCAGGCAAGGGGGACTTTTGAATGCGGAATGTCCAAAACGCTTTTCTTTCTTTTCGGGGCTGGTCGACGACGAGGCGGCAAAATAATGCGTCCCTGCCTATGGAGTTTCAGCATAAAAGTTCGGCAGGCCATGTCTTTCAGTCTGCCTGAATGATCTCTCCAGTCCCACGCTTTTGCCAATTCCTTTGATAGCGCTGTTCGGTGCAGGTTGGGATGTTTTCGAATGAATTGTCGAACGAATTGTATATCTTCTTCGCTCGTTTTCCGGCCTTGAATTATTATAGTTGCTGTCATACAACTATGTATAAACCCATTTTTTAAAAGAGTCCCGTAAAAAATGAACTTTTTTTTATCCGCTCCAATTTTAAGCGTAAACTACGTCGTTTGCTGAATGCTCACGAAAAGGGTAACGTTACGCTAAAAATTTCGGCCAAGACTAAAGGCGGACACTCATCCATGCCGCCCCTGAAAACAACCATCGGCACGCTGGCCAAAGCTATCACAGCCCTCGAACAAAACCAAATGCCGGCTAAACTGGCGGGACCGGCGAAATTATAGGGCCGGACGACGTGAAACGAATTCACGGTACCAATGAAAGGATTGCCGTCGAAAATTTTATAAAAATGATTCAGTACAACACGCATCTAATGAAAAATATTTCCAATTAATC
>JAACEJ010000669.1 GCA_011682565.1 Actinomycetota bacterium
TCCAGTTCCGAATAAAGATCATCCAAAAGCAGGATCGGCTCGGTCTCTGTCTTCTGTCGCAAAAATGTTGATTCGGTTGCCTTTAAACTTACCAAAACGCTTTTATGTTCACCTCGAGATCCAAATCGACGGAGGTCTTTCCCCCCTATTGAAAACCTGAATTCATCCCGATGCGGCCCGGCAAGTGAAGTA
Organism: Actinomycetota bacterium; assembly: GCA_011682565.1. Taxonomy (GTDB): domain Bacteria; phylum Zhuqueibacterota; class Zhuqueibacteria; order Residuimicrobiales; family Krinioviventaceae; genus Hydrothermomicrobium. Next base: position 193 of record JAACEJ010000669.1, read on the forward strand.
CCACGTTTTTTCTCTTTTGGGGAAAGCTTTAAAAGCGCAGAACGAAAATTATGAGAAATTTCTTGCGGTTCTTTAAAAGGAACATTTGGCTGATATGTTATATCCAAAGTTTCTGATGAATTTGTCAAAACTCGGTAATTGTCTGATAAATGCGTCCGAATTTCATCGATCACTTTTGCACGAAACTTTATGAGCGCCTCACCTTTGCTGATCAACTGTTCGCTCCAAATATCAAGAACGCCAGGCGAGAAGGTCTTTCCCAGCGCCATGCTGCTGAGAACATTATTACGCTGTTTTAAAGCTCTTTCGTATTCTTTCAGGTCTTGCAAATAGCGCTGCGAACTTTGCGAAAAGAAGATATTGAAAAATCGTCGCCGCTGCGAAGGCGGCCCGCCTGTAATTTCAAAATCATCCGAGGAAAGAACAACAACCGGGAACTGCCCTATAAGTTTCGAAAACTGTGCGACCCTCTTGCCATCGAGGCTGATCTTTTTGCCCTGATCGACGGAATAAAATACAACAACGCGCCTCTTAATTCCGTGAGCATCGACAAACTTTCCAATAATTGTAAATTCCTTTTTGTCAAAAGGAACGAGATCGGAATCTTCCCGTGCTCTGAAACTTTTTGCCAGGCATAAAATATAAATTGCTTCTATTACATTAGTCTTGCCTTGCGCGTTATCCCCAAAAAACAGATTTCGAGTTTTGGTAAAGTCCAGTCGCACTTGTTCTATATTTCTAAAACTGATAATCTCTAAATGGGTTAAAGTCATTCAGATTACTCATTGATCTCTTTAGCATCCCCCTCGTCAGGTTGTTCATTATCTTCTGTGGTACTATCCGCTGTATAAACAGGTTCGCTTTTAACCTCGTTTTCATCTTCTTCCTCGTCCTCTTCTTCAGTGAGACGAATAGGCATTAACAGCATGGTCACATTTTCATCGGATTCTTGTTCCGGCGGATACATGATTGCAGCACTCACCGCATTCTTTAATTCAAAAATAACTTCTTCAGAATCGAGGTGGCGCAAAACATCCATGAGGTATGCTGAATTGTAGCCAATTTGCATCCATTCCCCTTTGTATTTTGCAGAAATCACCTCGGTCGCTTCGGCACCAAACTCTATATCTTCGGAATGAATCGTCAATTCATCCGGCGTGAGAATAAAACGAACCTGGTGCGTTAAAGAATTAGAAAAAATGGAAACCCGGCGCAGGGTGGAGATTAAAAGCTCCCGATTAACCTGGAGTATTTTATCGTTGTCTTGCGGAATAACACGTTCATAATTAGGATACATGCCACTGATAAGTTTTGAATAAATCGTCGAATTTTCCAAAGTGAATACAATATGATCCTCGCCAATCTGCACGTCGACGTTTTTATTCGGCTCCAAATTCCGCAACAATAAATTAAGAGCTTTTGTGGGAACAATGATTTTATTTTGTATGGCTTCCTGAAGCATCTCGCGCTGATGCACGATCCGCGCCAACCTGTGACCATCTGTGGCGACAAAGCGAATCTCGGTCGGAAAAAACTCTACAAGAATACCTGTCAATGCAGGCCTCAGTTCGTCTGCAGAGACCGCAAAAATAGTTTTGTTGATCATGTGATCCAAAACTTTGCTTTCCAGAGGAAAATGAAACTCTCCTTCTTCGACATTTGTTTTGGGAAAATCTTCGCGCGGGTCAGTGGAAATTTTATATTCACCCTTGTCTGTCTTGAGGATTATCCGCTCTTCCCCTTCAGAGGCGATATTCAGAGGCACATCAGGAAGTTCGCGAACAATTTCCAGTAAGAGCCTGGCCGGAATAGCAACAGCTCCATCTTCAAGGCGGTTTACATTCAGGGAGAGAGTAACTGATATTTCCAAATCGGTTCCGGTGATCCTAAGCGTGTTTTCTTCCAATTCCAACAAGATGCATGTTAAAATTGAAATCGTCGTCTTTGGCGGGACGACACCCACAACCTTTTGCAAGGCATCATAAAATACGGACTTGGAAATTGTAAAATTCATCAGTGCCTCCTAATATTGAACAAAATAATTTTTTAGAAATAATCAAAAGATAGATAAATTTAAGTAATATATCAAGAGTTTTATCTGTCTTGCAATGATTCTTGGTTTTTTGAAATTATATTCATACATTGGGGTTTTAATTTTAAAATCGAAAAAGCAAAAGGTCCTGTTTAATTCCATGACAAACGAGTCGGATAAAGAACATCGCTGGAAGTATTTTCTAAATCACTTGCGCTCGCAGCAGTGGCGGGGGTACATCCTTATTGGTATAGCCGTTTACCTGGTTTTAATTAACCAGCTTATTCGCGTAAGGCCGGATCATATCTTTATTGCCCTGCTGCTTTTTGCCCTGGCTCTGGGCAAAGGGAGAATGAAAGCCTTTGTCATTGACTGGTCACCCTGGATCGTTTTCTGGATTTCTTACGACATGATGCGCGGCGTGGCCGACAATTTGCGCGGAACGATAAATATCGTTTTCCCTTATAAATTGGAACTCGCTTTTTTTGGCCGTTTTTTTCACGGCATAATTCCCGCATTTTATTTTCAGGATTTGCAGCAAGCAATTAACGGATCAATTTTAAAGGACATTTTAGACGCATCCGGCGGCTTGTTTTATACTTTACATTTTGGATTTCCTATTTTATTGG
>JAACEJ010000097.1 GCA_011682565.1 Actinomycetota bacterium
CTCCCCCTGCTTTTTCTGGTTTTCATAACCGTGCCGTTTGCTTATTCCGGTTCATTAATCGCTACCTGGGATGCAAACGCCGAATCCGATCTGGCAGGTTACAAACTTTATTATGGGCCGGAATCAAGCAATTATACAAAAACAATCGACGTGGGTGACACAACAGCTTATCAGGTAAACAACCTGACAGTTGGCGAAACTTATTTTTTCGTTGTCACTGCTTATGATTCATCGGGAAACGAAAGCGCGCCATCCACAGAAGTCGGTGCGGAAGTGCAGACTCCCAGACTACATGCAGTTTTCACCGGAACCAGCATTCGCTTAAATTGGGCTTCTATCCAAGGTGCCGATGCGTATGAACTTTATCGCAGCAGCAATCCTTTTTTCACTGCGTCGTCTCCAATTGAACGGCTGGAAGGTACCACAACTTTTACGGATTCAGACTATCCGACAAGACCCGATAGCGGAAGGTATTATATCCTCAAAGCGCTGAGCGGTGGATCCGTTCTCCACGAATATAATAAAGTCGGCGTCTTTAACATTGGTCTGAATAAATCCGCCAATCTGGTTTCTTTGCCGCTGATCCCGGATGATTCTACTCTTACAAGCATCATCGGAACACAGTTAAAAGGGAGCACACAAAGCGCATTATCAGACAAAATATACGTCTGGAACGGCGAAGGATATGAAGCTGCCTGGCTATTCGAAGGTGGCTCCGGCTCACTTGAAGGGAAATGGATCAATATGCGGGGGACTGCGGAATCGACCTCTTTGATCCGACCCGATGAATCCTTTTGGATTGTTCTGCAGAGTACGAGCACAGATACAATTCTCCGGGTGGCAGGTACTGTGTGCGCTGATTCACAACGTGTGGTTACATTGGCCAAAGGTTACAGCTTTATCGGAATCTCCTTCCCCACAGAAATTTCTCTGGATGCCAGCGAACTGGCCAAAGATGGTGTTGTAACAGGCAGTAATATCAGTGCTCTGGCAGACCAAATTATGGCCTGGAAAAATAATACTTTTGAAAAAGCATGGCTTTACGAGGACGGGAACTCTGAAATGAGCGGAAAATGGCTGGAAATGAGCGGGGTCAGTGTTTCGTCCATGAGTTTTCTTCCCGGTCAAGGCTATATTTTGTGGATACAAAACGATAATCCGAATAATGAATGGAGTTATCCCAACCCCAATTCAAATAATTAGTGGATGCGGATAAAACAGTTTGGTGAGGAGGAAAAAATGAAATTTCAAAAAATTACTCAAATTTTGCTGGTGATGGCCGTGATCATCATGTCAGGCTCGCCTGCATACGCTCAACTCGTTCCTACACAATTTATTGCCTACTCGAGTTCCGGTGTTCTCGACCTGGGTGGTCAGGAATACCTGAAAGGCAATCCGTCGAGCGGCGATCTTGTTCAAATCATCTGGGTCGGTCCGAATGGCATGATAGACCCGGCAGATTCTCTCGGCCACACAACAGTGGACGATTCCCTTCTTGGGACATCCCACATTGGCTATGGGATTCCAAACGAGTCCGATTGGGATTCCGGTAAATTCTCTGCCTATTTTTCAAACGCTCTGTTATTTGTCCCCGGGACAAAAATTTTCGTCCGCGCCTGGAATGACTCGGTTGTGAACGGACAGAGTGTGGCCTATTATGGCGATTCCGACCTTTATGAAATAAAGAACTCGGACACCGAAGTAGCAGATTTTGGCACATGGACTGTAAAAGAACTGGGTTCCTTATCAGTCGAGATGACGGCATTCAGTATTACTGCCCGACCGGGACATGTCATCCTCACATGGACGACCCAATCAGAAACACAAAACCTGGGTTTTCATGTTTTCAAAAGTCTGACGGAAAAAGGCGAAAAAAAACAAATCACTACAAAAATGATCCCGGGTGCGGGAAATTCCGAATCAAAGCACTCTTATCAATGGGAAGACCCCGATGTGCAGGAAAATATAACCTACTTTTACTGGGTTGCCGACGTTTCGGAAAACGGCATGATGCAATTCCATGGACCGAAAAAAGTAGAGACAATGGCAGCTCCCAAGTTTTACAGGCTCAAGCAAAACTATCCCAACCCCTTTAACCCGTCGACAACCATTCGTTACATATTGAAAGACGAAGGCCACGTGACGCTGCTTATTTATAATATACGCGGGCAGCTTGTACGTCAATTGGTGAATACTAGTAAATTTGCCGGCGAATACTCGGCTGTTTGGGATGGACGCGACGATTTCGGTCAGGTCGTAACAACCGGAACATATCTCTATTCGATCGATGTGAATGATTTCAAGTACACGCGCAAAATGGCGTTTATGAAATAGTCGCCATGCCGATTTCATGGGCACACGCGCCATTGGGAAAATTGCCCTTTGAGCTGTGCCAATTTGTTAAACTTTTTTAGTAAAAAATTAATTAAGTGTGTGAGGGATAAGATGAAGAAACGAAACAATAAATGGATTTTGAGCCTTATGACTCTGCCACTCATAGTGACGATGGCCTGCTCGGTCCAACCGTATTCCGGAGAAAACGAGGCCGGGAGCAGCAAAGCCATTGTTCAACTCGATCACAATGCGAACAACGATATTGTCGAGACATCCGATTATGTGCTCGGCTACGGCGATGTGATTGAAGTCAAATTTTTTAATAACAAACAATATAACGAAACCGTAGCCATTCGGCCGGATGGAAAAATCTCATTGCAACGAGTCGGAGACATTCTGGTTTTAGGAATGACCACGATGCAGTTAAATAAAATCGTAACCGACGCCTACAGTGAAATTTTGATCAATCCGGAAGTTACGGTTATTGTAAGAGAGTTCGGCGGCCAGGAGTTTTACGTCATGGGTGAAGTCGCAAAACCGGGGAAATATCCCATCTCAAAAGGTATGACCATCTTACGCGCACTTGCAACGGCTGGAGGAGTAAAAACCTCGGCAAAATTAAGCAGTATTATTTTGCTGAGAGAGGACAACCAGCATAGAGCTGAAGCGACTCGCATCGATCTGGACTTAGCATCTCTGAGAAAGCAGCCCGGACAAGACATCCCTCTCAAACCTTTTGATGTGGTGTATGTCCCGCGAACTTTTATTGCGGATGTCAATAACTTTATTTCGCAATACTATGACATACTCCTGCCGCCGCTCGATATTTGGACAAGATATATGATCTGGAATCACAGGTATTGATTCCGGCAGATCGATTGAATGAAAGGGAAGCAAATTAATATTTATCCTGAGGGAGAAAGTCATGATCGAGTACAACAAATTTGACAGTCCGATGTCACCTCAAAGTTTTTTGGGAATTGTTTTCAAACGGCGCAAAGTAATACTCATTCTTTTCACCGTTATTGTGGCAAGCATAGTTGCGGCAGCTTTTATCATGCCGCCGGTTTTTCGCTCGACAGCTAAAGTAATGGTGAAATACCAGGAAAATGCCGACAAGTCTTTTCTGCTGGGCAACTACCAACAAAACACTAAAGTGCCCTATGATCAACTTGCATCTGAATTGCTCATTTTCAAGATGCGCAGTATCCTCGAGCCCGTTGTTTCCGACTTAAAGATGGATCAGCCGAAAAAGGGTGAGCAGATCAAAGACGTTGCCGAGGCAGCAAAGATGCATGACAAAGCCGTTGAGAAACTCGCCAGGCAGGTCGACGTGGAACGTGAAAAAGACACAAATATATTCTCCGTCTCATTCGATGACACGGATGCAAATTTTGCGGCCAAGGTAGTCGAAAAGATCGTTACGGAATACATCACGCAAAGGCCATCAATTGACCGGGACGACAGGGCATACAATTTTTTCGACAAGCAAATCCAAATGATCGAAAAACGGATTAATGAACTTGAACAAAAAGGGATGATATACAAACGCCAGCAAAAAATTCTTTTACCGGATAAGCAGACGGAGATACTTTTTTCCTCAGTCGCCGATTTTGATAAAGAATTGACCAAAGTCCGCGCGGAGCGGATATCCAAAGAAGCCAGGCTAAGAATCATCAAAGAACAAATCAAAAAGAATGATGGTCTTTTCATACCGACGACAGAGACCACCGAAGGAATGGGCAGCAAACAGGATTACCTGAATCTTTTGAAAAAAACGCTATTTGACCTCGACTTGAAGAAGAATGCCCTGGCAAAAAAGTACACACCAAAACATCCCGAATTGGCAAATGTGCTGGATGATATTCGCGAGACCAAGCAGAAACTAAGATCTGAAATCCAGGACATCGTACGAGTCGAAGATACCAAAATCAAAGCGCTCAAAGCTTCAGAAGATGCGCTGGCCCAAAGCATGGCACAAGTTGTTGGTTCGATCGCCAATCTTTCCAAACAAAGTTACGAGTTGGACAAATTGACCATCGGCATTAAGGATTTGAAACTTGTCCACTCGATGCTCGTGCGTCAGCGGGAAGAGGCGCGCATTTCAGCCAGCAGAAAAGAATATGCTGCTCAAGTACGCTTATTGGAACCGGCAATCGCATCTCACATCCCGGTAAAGCCAAACAGACCTTTGTACGCAGCTTTGGCCGTCTTGCTGGGACTTGTCGTTTCTTTTGGAACAGCTTTCTTTCTGGAGTATTTCGATCATTCGGTGAACACAATCGAGGATGCGCAAAATTGTCTTGGCTTACCTATTCTGGCCGCCATCCCAGATTTTCACCCTGATTTTTATCGACGCATCGAAGCAAAAAGCCCCGGCTCGTTAAATTTAAAAAATATGAATTTTAAAGACACGAATCAAGAAATCGAATCCTGATGTTCTTTTTAAAAATGACAAAGCAACCAATCACCGATTCACAAAAGGAGGCCCCTCATGAAGAACGTGCTGAAAATTAAGAGATGGGAAGCTGGATTAAAGCAATACGAATTAGCTTTTTTACTCGGATGCAGTTCCACGTATCTTTCATTGGTAGAGAACAACCGTATCGAAGCAACAGCAGAATTTAAGAAAAAAGCCGCCGAGCTTTTCAATGTTTCTGTCGATGAGATTTTTATGGCGGCAAAATGGGAAGCAGTACATGCAGAACCTGCTTATTAAAGCATTTGAAATGAAACACTAAAATTAACGCGAGGTGAGTCGTATGTATTTAAAACATTTTAATTTTCGTGAAGAACCGTTCGGAACTTCACCGGATCCCAAGTTTCTCTATCGAAGCGGGATTCACCAGGAAGCATTGGAACGCCTCACAACGGCAGTGTCCATGCGCAAAGGCATCAACGCTATCATCGGTGAACCGGGATTGGGAAAAAGCACACTGCTCCGTACGATGCTGAGTGGCTTTCAAAAAAACGTTCATTTTGCTTGGGTTTTTAACACAACTTTGAATTCCCGCGAGCTTTTCAAGTATATTTGCCGCGATTTCGGTTTCAAACCCAAAGACGATGATATGAGTGAGCTCTTGATGGAATTGTACACTTTTCTGATCAAAGAGTTCGAAAAAGGCAAGATCACCGTGCTCATTATTGATGAAGCACAAAATCTGAAACCCGAAGTCCTGGAAGAAATTCGCCAGTTATCCAACCTGGAAACGGCGAACAAGAAACTGTTGCAAATCATTTTATCCGGCCAGCCACAATTGGACACACATCTTAATCATCCGATGCTGCACCAATTAAAGCAACGAATCAGCATGAAAGCTGTGCTATCCAGACTTGGCATGGAAGATACGGTAAAATACATTCGTCATCGCCTGTGGGTTGCGGGCGCCCGGCGGGAAGATATTTTTACAGAAGCCGCTCTTTCGGCAATTCATGATGTCACCGATGGCGTGCCCAGGTTGATTAACCAGGCGTGCGATAATGCGCTGCTGACGGCGGCAAGAAAAAAAATGAAACAAGTTGATTCTGTGCTCATTGCCGAACTCTTGCAAAAAGGCAACATTACCCCGGCAACAGGAAAAGAATTTCTTCCACAAGAGGAAGAAAAAGACACCACGAAATTTTTCACCACAACCGATAGTCTGTCCAAAAAACGGAATGGTAACAACAAAAACATCGATGCCGAAATTTTGGAAACGGAATTGGGATATTTTGATGGTGTTGATCTCGGCCAGTTGGCGATTAACTAAGCAATTATTTCATCCTGAAAAAATGAGGTGCATATAATGAGTGTCGTCCATGATTTGCTCAATCATGTTGAGGAAAAAAAACTAGTCGAATCGTCACCGTGGGCGGCGGGCAACCGCCCTGCAAAACGAGGACTCTTTGTATTTGATTTGCCAAATGAAATCCTCAACGATTTTTATGATCTGAAAGAATACGTACGCATTGCGAATTTGCGCGGCCAAATGCGGGTTTTATCTATGGCCAGTTCAGTAGCCGGAGAAGGCTCCTCGACCATAGCCACTTACCTGGCATTTTTAATGTCCGGCGGTGTTGCTCAAAAATTAGAAAAATCCGCAGACACTCCCCGGCCCGAGGAAATTCACGACGAGGAAGAAAAAAGAAAACCAGACGCCGACAAAATTTTTACCACGGAATTCACAACTTTGAGCAAGAAAAAAGATAGCGAGTCGCCGTTTGAAGAAGCGCAAGATAAAAAAGAGCAAAAGGCAGAACCAAGTGATATTTTGCTCGTCGACGCAAACTTTCATCAACCCGGGCTGCACCGTTTCTTTGGCCTGGAAGCCGAAGACGGACTTGCGGAAATTATTGAAGGAGAGCTGGACTGGAAACAATTTGCAAAACCTGTTCATGACAGCAATTTGCAAATCATTACTGCCGGCAGTCCGGATAGAAACCCGGCTGAATTGCTCAGTTCTGAGACTTTTCTGAATCTTGTTAATGAATGGCGTGATCATTTCCGCTATGTCATTTTCGATTCACCACCGGTACTTTCTTATGTCGATGCCCTTAGTCTGGCAACTGTTGTCGATGGTGTCGTTCTCGTTGTGTGGGCAGGGCATACCCGCTGGGAAGTCGCACAAAATGCAAAGCGGAAATTGTCCACAGCGCATTCAAACCTGTTGGGCGTCGCTTTAAACCGACGCAGGATGGATATTCCCGATGGCTTGTACAAACGCCTGATGGATGAATAAATTCACGAACAAAAATCATCATTTATCATGAGGATCGGGTTGACAAATGATATCTGTTGCAAAAAACAAATTAATGACTCATAACTATTATTTGATTATCGGTCTTGTTCTAACCGGACTGATTGCTTCTTTAACTTCCTGGGCCATCTGGTCTCTGGAACTAAAATGGGCGGTTTTCAGCTTTATTGGATTACTATTTCCTTTCATACTGGCAATGGTCAGGGATACACGGCGATTCATCATGGGCTTGATGATCTTTGCCGTTCCTTTGAATGCCGACTATTACTTTGTTCTTCATCCCAGTCCGGGTGGTGCCAACGGAATCAACATTGGACTGACAGATATTCTACTTGTCATCCTGATTATACAGACGTTTTTGTATGCTTCAAACTCCAAACAGACCGGAACGATCAAGTTTTTTCCGGCGATCACATTGCCAACACTTGCTATCATCGCCATCAGCATTTTTTCGCTGCTCCAGGCAAAAGATGTGCAATGGGGTCTGTTCGACATTATCAGTTTTACCAAAGCATTTTTGTTCTTTTTCTTTCTTGCAAATAATATCAAAAACAAAGATGATCTGACGCTTGTTCTCAAAGCTTTCTTTCTGGGATTGGTGATTCAGGCAGTGATTGTCGGTTTGCAATATTACAAAGGAACGAACCTGGGCCTACTTGGACTGGGCGAGCCGTCGCAGATACTGGAATTCGAAATGAAAGCTGCTGATGTGGCCCGACCCGGCGGAACAATTGGTCATTGCAACCATTTGGCGCGCTATATTGGTTTTATTTTGCCGATATCCATCATTCTGGCGCTCGTTAGTGTATCTTCCAAAAGCATGAGCCGTTTGGCTGCCTTTGTTTCCATGGCAGGAATTCTCGCGCTTATTTATACACTGACGCGAAGCTCCTGGATAGGCCTGCTTTTGTCGATCGCGGTGATGATCCCTTTCATGTTCAAGTACAGATTGATGAGCCTGCGTACGATCGGCAAATTTGCGCTTGGCTCGATGGTGCTTTTAATTCTCCTTTCTGCCTATGGCAACGTGATCTGGGACCGTTTAATTTCTAACGACATGGGTTCGGCAAAAACCAGGTTGACGACAGCACAAGTTGCGCTGCACGTCATCGCAGATCACCCCATTCTCGGCGTAGGCATAAACAACTATGGCTCAATTCTCGAAAAATACTGGAGCAGTAAAGACAGCTTTACACGGATTGCAGCCGTACATAACACCTATCTTCTTTACGCAGCGGAACTGGGACTGGTCGGATTTGGTGCCTATCTATGGCTTTTAACGGCGTTTTTTGTAAGAATAAAAAAAGCGATGAAAAGCAGATCGAAATACTTGTCCGCCGTTGCTGTTGGCGTGATGGGAAGTTTTGCCGGATATTTACTAACTGCTTTATCTGACAAAAGTTACAAAGAGAGTTTTTCATTGCTCATCGTTTTCTGGAGTCTTATGGCAATTATTGAGGCAATTATCCTCATTAACGAAAGACAGGAACAGGTTGCCGTAGAATTGTTAACAAGTAAAAAATGGATGAAAACATTAAAAGATTTCGATATTCGTAAAAATTTTCCCATAGCGGAATTCTATAATTAATTCAAAAAAAGCATCAGAGTCAGCACAACAAGAAGGAAAAGCAAACAATGACACCCTGGCAAACTGACTTTAGGCAAAGCGGAACAACTAAAAGTCATCGCGACTTGCGGAACGACCTATATCTTTCCAACAAAAGCAAATTATCTTCAGCCGGTTCATTTCCCGAACCCAAGCGTTCCTCAGGCCGCTGGGCATTCAAAATAATAACTAATGCACAATACAATCTTTTTTTCAGAGTAACATTTTTATTCTATTTTCTTCTGGTTCATCCGTTCGTAACCATGCTTCTCAGGGCAGACTGCAAAAGAAAGCATCTATATGGATTTGGGCTATTGGTCGTGGCAAACGAAAAGAGTGAAAACCTCGGAACGGATTTACTAACAGAGGAAATAGGATAA
>JAACEJ010000670.1 GCA_011682565.1 Actinomycetota bacterium
TACGGTGTGCCGGTTCTCGTTTATTGAGGTGCCCACTATTTCGGAGAAGTATTTCGATAAGCCGCTGCCGGACCAGCTCGAACATTGGCATGCAATGCAAGCATATGTTTGCCCCAAATGTGTAGAGATAATCACAAAAGACGTTTTCGATGAAAAGCTGGAGCGTGATCCGGATACCAGGCTTTTCTTCCCGGTCGAGGAGATCGAATTGAACAACGGGCGCTGCCCTTTTCATGATCTGGATATCTTGTCCACCAAGACGACGGATTTGCCAATGCATCCGATCGTAATCAAGGCGCTGCCGGAAGACACCGAGTTTGAAAGCCGGTATTATCTTGATAACGATTTGAAGATTGATCCGGAACGGAAAGTCGTAATTATCCCACCGGGAACGCATCTGATCAATCTTTCGATCGTGACATCGGGCAAAGACAAGCGCAGCATTCACCGGGCCGAGCGCTGTTTACAATCGCAGGGCAACCAGATGATCGCCCGCAAGCGGATCTGGCTCGATATTCCGAAGTCAAAAATGAAAAAAATCGATGTTACTGTAATCCGGTCCCAGAGAATGCTGGACAACGGCGGCGTTGAGCGCTCGCTGGCGATGTATTTTTATGCGGGGAACAGGCGCGTGACCGCCGACAACCTCAAGCGTATTGCCTACATGGCCTGGGACAGGATGATTATCGGCATGAATTATCGATGGTCGTACATGTTGTTGAATTCGCGGGTGAACGCCCAGGAAACATATAATGACACCGAAAAAGCGATGCTTCAATTTATTACAGAAATTTTCCCGCTGGTAGAGAAGTAAGCCTGACTCCAGATTCGGTCTGTTTATCCCGGGTTTGATATATGTTCCGGAATTTGGTATAAAGAGAGAAGCAGCGCTCTATTATTTCGAGCATATTCGGTTTTATTAAATTAAATGACATTAATTTTAATGGTTGTCGCTTATGAAATGTAATCAAGGCAATTCGATATGGGTAACCTTCTGCTTTTTTCTATGCGGTTGCATTATGTTTCCGGCTTCACTGCAGTGCGGTGAATACGATAACCTTGTCCCTACCGCAGCCAAGGACAGAAATATCTGGGCGGATGTGTTATTTCAGTATGAATACGACGATAACATCAACACCGACGAGGACGTCAAAAACCCCAGTGACAAGTACTCGGTATCGCCAAGGATTACGGTATGCTTCCCCCCGCCGTCATCAATCTTTTTGGCCAGTTACCGGCCGGCCTTTCTCTTCTACGAAAATGCTAAAGAAAACGTAGAGATATCCCATACCCTGAATTTGACGCTCAACCACCGATTTTCTTCTCTGCTGGAAGCAAAATTAAGCAGTTATTACAGAAGATGGCAGGAACCTGAGGAATCAATCATCGTGGTGGATGAAGAAGGGCGGATCCTGACAGATGATCTGGGCCAACCGCGGACTTCGGTAACCAAACGGTCCAACGAGTACGATCAAAGCAGTACCAGTCTGAATATGGATTACCGTTTTGCGAAACGCTGGGGAACAGAACTTGAATATGAATATTTTTATTATGATCACAAAGATACTGTTATAGGGGAAGCAATCGACAGGACCTCTAATACAGCCGGAGCCGCCTTACGCTATACAGTTTCATTCAACCCCAGGCAAGGCCAATCATACCCCACCAATATTTTGCTTGGATACCGCTTTACCAACCAGGATTATGCTGTTGCGGGGAAAGATTCCGACTCCAATGTTGCTTATGCGCAGTACAGTCGTTGGTTTGACCCCCGTTTCAGATTGAGCCTGGTCGGCGGATACGAGCGGCGTAAATTTGACGGAGCCGATACAATAATCAAACCGGTCCAGGAAGAACCTTACGTCAATATTTCTTTTCTTTCGATGCTTTCACGCCAATTTAACGCCAGTGTAAGCTATGGCTACAGAATAAGTGAAACTGCCGAGGAACTGTTTGCGTCAAGAATATCGCAGCTGATCTCGTTCGGACTTAATCATCAGGTTTCGCGGTGGACCTCGGTGCAGCTGAATGGCTCAATTGACCTGGGTGTTTTCAAGGTCGATCAAGCAGTCGTAGAAGGACGGGATGATTTAATCGAAGAGTTTCAGCATGACCTGGACCAGAATATATTCCAATTGGATCTTACTATCAGGCGGCGGTTCAGCGACCACCTGGTTTTCAGCGCGGGATGGCGTTTTACTGATATTGATTCGGAGATACCTGACAACAGTTACACCAGAAATCGGTATAATATTGGTATTGACGGACTGTTTTAGAAGCTGATAGCCACAGTGATTGACGTAAGTACTTGATTATTAGTTGTTTATTGCTTTTACGGCCCCATGAAAAAATGGCCTTGGGAAAATGTTGAGTACTTTTAAAGATTATTTTTGTTATATTTGTTTGTATAAGTTAAAGAAATTTGAGGATTTACCGATAATTTCAACAAAGTGAATTTAATAGATGGGTCCATTTTAGGAGCTGGAACATTATGGCAGGTAATATATCGGGTAACGGATTTGAACAGGTCCAGGATCAGAAGCTGCATTTTCTTGATTACTGGCGTGTGATACAGAAAAGGAAAGAGGCAATAATCGCTGTGGTTATCATTTTGGTGCTGGGTACGGCTTTGTTCAGTCTCATGCAGCAAAAGCAGTATATTGCCACGGCAACATTGCAGATCAGCCCCCAGAAAAAGGCGGTTGATCCTTTTACAAATCGGGCAACACCTGTAATGGTCGATCCTCAGCAAATTTCCACCGTTATAAGCGAGATCACTCTGCCAAACGTTTTGAGCCGGGTGATCAAGGGAGAGATCTGGACCGACGCCAAGAAATATCGGTG
>JAACEJ010000671.1 GCA_011682565.1 Actinomycetota bacterium
AAGCTGAACATACAAGGCAAAAAAATCGATCTTTCCCGCCTGCCTGTTTCACGCGCCGGTTATCTGAACGGCACAGGAATTATTCGTGTTGAATACGATACGAAAAGGCTGAAACTGGTTTCCTATATCTGGGCGCCCATGATCCTTGAGCAAAAGGCTGTGATTATGGTTATTCACGTCCCTGATGCGCGGCCGTTTCATCTCGAACCGGAAGATGTGCAGCCCTACGTTGAAACAAAGAATCCTGATATTGTGTTTGTGCGCAATCAGGAATTTGACAAGAAGGGGTTTTGGGTTGGCGGAATTGTTCTTTTTTCGCAGGGTTATAAATCCGAAACCGTTGCAAAAATTAAAAAGAGTCTGAAAGCAGCGCAGCCGAATCTTTTGCTCGATGCCGAGCAGCGCTGGTGGATGCACTGGCACAGGCTGTCTTCAGTACCGTCGGAAATTATTCGTGAAAAATACGAGGTGCTGCGTCAATCCGCGGCTTTTATAAAAATGGCGCAATGCCGGGAGCCGGGACCAAGTAACGGCCAAATCGTCAATTCTCTCTCCCGAAATAGCAGCAAGATTGCAACGCCGCGCGAAATGTCTTATGCTATCATCGCCCTTTCGAGGATGGGATATTTTACCACGGCAAAAAGCGCACTCAATTTCTTGCTGCGTGCCGGCGCGGGACAATTTGAAAAATTGCATTACAAGGAAAAAGAATGGGGAATGGGGCAGCCATACCTGATTTCTCTTTCCTACTATGCCGGACTGGGTTATGAAAGGGCCAGATTCGTCGGCGGTAATCCCATTCTGCATTATGACGGTCAGGGCCTTTTCCTTTGGGCTTTGATGGAATATTTCAAACACAGCACAGACATCGACTATCTCGCCCGACATTGGCAAATGATCAAACAGCTAGTCATCGATCCCCTTGTTCATTCCATTGATGAAACCGGACTGATACGAAAAGATTCCGGCTGGTGGAATGTATCACCGCCGGGAGAGCATTTTACTTTTACATCTCTCTGCGCATTCCAGGGATTGAACAGTGCGGCAATGCTGGCACACACATTAGGCCATAACGAACTGGCTGCGATTTATACAAAAAAAGCAGCCGATCTGCGCGCAAATATTCTGACGAAACTGACAGTAGGAAAATCGTTAACAATGGCGCGGAGTCTGGAGACAAAAAAATATCCTGCATTTCTGGATGCCTCTACTGTGGAAGCGCTGAATTGGGGTGTTGTTGATCCTTTCTGGAAGACGGCCCGGTCCATCAGCAAAGGGCTGGATGTATTTCTTCGCGTCGGCGGCGAGGAACGCGGTTTTGCGTTGGGTTATGGTGCCGACAAAAAACGTATGGAGGAAAGTCCTTTTATAACATTACGGGCTGTGGAAGCGTTACGCAATTTGGGGGAAAAAGACCGCGCCAATAAATTATTGAATTGGGTAATCGCCCAGGCGTCGCTAAATTCGGAGATGATTCCCGAGTTTCTAAGCGTTACATCCGCTGATTATAGGGGGGCTTACCCTATGACTGGGCTTGGGGCAGGGGCGTATATTATGGCTGTTTTGAGAAAATAATTTTGTTATAAACCGAGTGAGCAACCATAGGTCAACTCCATTTTGCCTTTTGTTAACAATAGAAGACAAAATGATTAAGGGACAAAATAATTACTTTATCCCTACGTCTGGTTCATTTTAAAAATTTAATGACAATATTATACACATCCTCCGGCCTGATATCTTTCATGCATCTAAAATGCTTTTTGGGACATTTGTCCGAGCCGATGTGAGTGCACGGCCTGCACGTCAAATTATTATTTTCGATGACCGTTGAAATTCTTTCATCCGGGAAAAATCCGAGTTCCCTGGTGGTCGGGCCGAAAATAGCTATTGTCTTGATCTTCAGTGCATTGGCCAGGTGCATAAGTCCGGTATCATTTGTAATAATCAATTGGCAGGCAGCCAGGGCGCAAGCTGTTTGCATGAGGTCGAGTTTACCCGCCATGTCTGTTACCTGCTTGCCGCATTTCCCGGTGATCTGTTGGGTGATCGTCGCATCGTCTTTACCGCCGAGAAGCAGTACTTTTGCATTTTGTTCTGTGCCGAGTTTTTGGGCAACGGCTGCAAAATGATCCCATGGCCAGCGCTTGTTGGCGAAACTTGCGCCCGGCGCAATGGCAATGGTTGGTTTTTTCGCTTGAAATCCCTGTTCTGCGAGTATTGCCATTGTCGATTCGCACACCGATTTATCGGGAAAAAATTCAAGGCCTTGCTCATCGTCCTCAATGCCCAGCTCTTTTACACTGTCGATGTATCGTCTGTAAACGGGGATGATCTTTTTATAAAAATTCCAGCCAAACCTGACCAGCAAAAAACGCTTTATTCGATATTTTTTAAAAGAATAAATTCGCGCCTTTTGAAAAACTCGCCAGTAATAACTGCGAAAGTTTTGATGAATATCAATGATAATATCAAAATGCTGTTTCTTAATTTCACGTCTGATACGGCCAAGTTCTTTCAAGCCCCCGGTCGAATCAAAGACAATGACATTGTTGATGTTGGGATTGGTTCGGACGAGGTCGGTGAACTGTTTTTTAATGACAATTGCTGTTTCAGCGGAAGGAAATTGACGGCGCAGCAAACGAAGCAGCGGCGTCGCCAACAAGATGTCACCTATGGAGCTTGCACGTATGATGAGAATTTTTTGTGGATTGCTTGGCATGGAGTGCTTTTATTTAACCGACGACTTTACGGAACCATTCAATCGTTCTCGTCAGTCCTTCTTCCACATCGACCTTGGGTTCCCAAGCAAAAAGCTTTTTCGCCAGGGAAATATTGGGCTGA
>JAACEJ010000672.1 GCA_011682565.1 Actinomycetota bacterium
GCACATAGCAACGATAACATTGAAAATCGTGACGCCGGCGCTTTCGGAACGGTTAGCCAATTCTTTTTGCGACAAGCCGGATTGCTTTCGTATAGCCGCCCAGCCGCCAAAGGGACGAACTGAAGTGTAAAAGTTTATCAAAATTTCCTTTTCAACCGGCGCGGTTTTCAATGAAACCCAAACGCTCAACAGGAGCGAAGCGAAACAAATTGCCGGAAAAACAATGTAAACCGGAAGCTGTGGATAAAACAGGGCGATGAGCGATAAAGCGATGCCGCCTAATGTGCCGATCGAATATCCCCAGCCATTGAGCCGCCACCAATACCAGCGGAGAACATTGGGCACGACGACCCCGGCGCCCAGAGCCATCATAATCCAGCTCCAGATTTGCGCTATGGAGGTCGCGTTAAAACCGATGGCCAGTCCCATGATGACGACCAGGATTGAGGCGAGGTAGCTGGCTTTTATCGTTTCCCTCACCGTGGCATGGGGACGAAAGTAAGGTTGCCAGATATCGCGCACAAGGAAAGCGGCGCCGCTGTTGACAATGGAACTGAACGTCGACATGAAAGCTGCCAGCAACCCGGCAATGACCAGCCCCCTGATGCCGGTCGGCAGATAGTGCAACAGAACAATGGGCATGACTTTTTCCGAATCCGTGACGCCGGTAATGCCGACAAGCGCCAGCAGGGCAATTCCCGTTGTCATGGCCCAGCGCACCACGAGAAAGAAACTCCAGGCCGCGCCCACTTTAGCGGCGTCTCTGGGATCGCGGGCGGCGAGAAAACGTTGAAAGTCGTACATCTGCGCCGGGCCCCCGGCATTGAGCAGCAGCCCCTTTAAAACCCAGACAATGACCAGTGCGCCAAAAAACTCAAACTCGGCGTTGCCTGTTCCGGCAAAATCGTTTATTTTCCACGGGATGCGCAAAGATGTCCAATCCGCGGGTAACTTTGCCAGAAGGTCGGGCGTAAGTTTGGCCCAGGCGATATAAGCTATAAACAGGCTGCCGACGGTCAGAATGATTGTTTGAATGACATCGGTCAGGACAACGCTGTACAGGCCGCCCAAAACGACGTACAGAGATGTAATGCTGATGATGAGGATGGCGAGAATATCTGCCTGGTGATTTAAAATGGCATTTTGCAGAAAGGGGCTTGAAAAAAGCTGTGCCAGAGGTTTGAGCGAAATGTACACCGAGGCGAATTTACCGATTCCCTGGTAGGCATAGCCGATAAAGCTAGACAGTGTGAGAATCGCCATAACCGCATACGCCGTTCGCGCCAGGCGGCCGCCGGCGTCATTGCCGAAACGCGTTTTCATCCACTCCGCCGCGGTCATGACGTTTGATCGCCGCACCCATTTGCCCATGTAGGCCATGAAAAAAGCCGCCATGTACACGCCCCACATCCAGTGGTGCCACATGGATTTCATGCCCAGTACAAATAAAATGGACACGATCCACATTGTTCCGGTAATGTCAAATGTCGATACCGAGCCGGACATGGCCAGCGGCAGCCAGTGAATATTTTTTCCGGCCAAAAAATAGGACTCGAGATTTTTCGTCGCCCGTTTTTGATACCAGAAACCGAAAAGGATAACGATGAGGAAATAAATTAGGATGATGCTATAGTCGATTGATTGCAAGAAATGGCCGCTCCAAGAGGTTTGATTTGTGAATTGGAAAGTTACATCTTGAGGAGTAAAAACACAATGAATTTTTTGACCAGCCTGATTTTCCAGACCGGAGAGTAAAAAACAGGGGAGGCGTTGTCTCCAAATTAACGCATACCACAATCTGGAACAGCCACGACCGGTTGGGGCACAAAGTGGCCTCGGGCGTGTATTTTTATCGGCTGCAACTTGAAAATCAGGTCGAAAGCGGCAAGATGATTTTGATACGCTGAGCTATGACAGACCTCAAAGGTTTTCAAAACCTTTGAGGTCTTGTAGTACTTACCATCACCTGCAAGGGGCAAGGACAAAGATCATGTTCCAAATTATTTGTAAAAAATCTAAAAAAACACTTGACATCCCCCCCCCATTTCGTATATTCCGTCAGAATACAAAGCAAAATTTTCTCCTCGCGCCCTTCCCGGATAACATAGCAAAATATCGAGAGAATAATGTTATTTCATTACATCTACTTTTGTTCGTACGGTTTTGCCCCCTTCTTTCAGCAAAGAGAACAGTCTGCTTCCGCATTATTTATGCTTTCCAAAAGATCCTCATATATTTTTCGTTACTTAAATATCGTCAATAGACCATCACGTACTTTCCGGATAATAAACCAGGAGGGACTAATGAAGAGAATTGTTGTATTCGTTGCAATACTACTATTTGCTGTCAATGCTTTTGCAAATACTTTTCCTAAAGTTAGCATTCAATCCGGCGAAAATGTCGTCAGTGTCAAAATTAAAAATGAGACGGACATCGACATCCACAAACTAAAGTTGACTTTTGACAAAACAAAGTTACCTCAGGGTATAAAAATATCAAAAAACAGTGGTCAAATAGATGTGAAAGCCAAGACGTTAAACAAGAAATCTTTTCGCTTAAAAATAACAGCAAGTGAGCAAATAAAGCCTGGTACTTTTGTCATTCCTTTTAGCCTTAAAGACCGGTCAGGTCATTCATGGAGTTTTAAATTGGATGCAATTGTAAACAAACCAAACCAATATGAACTTTTACAAAATTATCCGAATCCGTTTAATGGGCAAACAAAGATAACGTATTCCCTGGCCCCACTGCCGTTAAGTTAAGGGAATATAATCTGAAAAAAAACGAATCTCATAAATCCAAGCCCGAATTTGGCTTTAAAAAAAGCCAATAGAAATC
>JAACEJ010000673.1 GCA_011682565.1 Actinomycetota bacterium
ATTTTTGAAATCATCGGATTTATCGTTCTCCTTATCTTTTTAATGTTTGTCCGCTCGGATCGTGTTTTTCGCAACTATCTTCGCCGCATCTTTTTATTCCCTCATGGCTTTTACATGGATATGAGTGAAAACCGTCGTGTTAGTTCGCTTTTGACAGCCTTGGTCGGAACGGCCTGCATTGTGATACTGTCGCTGGTTCTGGCCAGCTATGTTTATTTTTTACGCTCAAGTTCATCCTTTGATGATATTCTGACATGGCTTTTTGCAAATCCGCAATTCAAGTACAAAGTCATCTGGCTCATCTGGCATCCACTCATTTTAACTCTTTTTTTTATAGTATTGCTGTTTTTATTGTCCCTGTTGCAAAGTGTGGTTTTTAAAATCATTACTTTTTTTCAGCATCGTTTTATTAAATTGACGCAGCTTTTTACTTTTGTCCTCTGGCTGCCGGCCAATCTTTTATTTGCCGCCCCCATTGCCATTGTGCTTTACAGATTATTGGAAAGATCATCTTTTGTCCAACCCGCTTCTGCGCTTTTGCTTATTATTTTTTTATGGACAATTCTTCGCATCTTTCGGGGAACCAAAGTCATTTTGCAACTTACAAATTTCCAGACATTCATTTTGTACATTTTTGTGCTCGGCGTTTTTATCGGCGGTTTCGGGGGCTATCTGGAATACCACCGTTCATTTTTAGCCTATGCGGGCTACTTTATGTCGGTGCTTGGTTTTTAATTCTTAAAAATTCAGCCGCCTCTATTTTGTACGCAGATTTCCACAGATTAAAATGACCAATTAATTTACCATATTTTACAAAACCGGTAAAAGGAGATAAAATGGGACTCGTAAAGAATGTTAAAGTTTTGTTGTTTGTGGCTTTATTGTTTACTTTTTGTTCCAAAACACCGCAAGTCATGCTTCCCGGAAAATTGAGCGACGGTTCCATTTTATTGCCCAATCGCTACAAATTGACACCGGCAGGAGAGCAGATTCCCGTGGGCGATTTACCGCTGAACATGGTTCCTAGTCCGGATGGAAAATTTATGGCTGTAACCAATAACGGTTACAGCGACCAGTTTGTCTCTATCATCGATGTGGCTAGTCGGAAACAAGTGCAAACCCTACCGGTTCGCGCTTCTTTTTTCGGTATCGACTTCAGCGCCGACGGCAACAAATTGTTTGTTTCCGGCGGCGCAAAAAATCGCATTTACATTTTTGCTAAAAAAGAGTCTCAATTTGTGCGCACGGATTCTATCCCCATGGCTGATCCACGAACAGAGTGGTTTGTAACCGGACTGCAATCGGCGCAAAATGGAAAGGTTCTTTATGCGGCGACAAAAACATTAAAAACGCTGCTAAAAGTTTCTGTATCAAAGAAAAAAATTGTGCAGCGTTTGCCCTTTAATCATTTTTTGTATGATGTTCTCCTCAACAAATCCGGCGATAAACTTTATGTGAGCATCTGGGGCGGCAGCGCCGTCGCTGTTGTCGATCCGGTAAACCTGTCGCTGCTTAAAAGGATACCGGTCGGCGATCATCCTAACAAGATGGTGCTGGCGCAGGATGGCCGTCTTTTTGTGGCGAATGCCAATACCGACAATATAACCGTCATTGACACAAAGAATGATGACGTTGTTGAAACGATTTCCGTAAAACCTTTTCCAGGCGCGCCAAAGGGTTCAACGCCTAACGGGCTGGCTGTTTCAGCGGACAGCAAAACGCTTTATGTGGCAAATGCAAACAACAATTGTGTCGCTGTTGTAAATGTTTCGCAATCCGGTTCTTCCCGTGTTTCGGGATTTATTCCGACCGGTTGGTACCCCACAGCCGTTGCTTTAACGAAAAACGGAAAGCAATTATTTATTGCCAACGGTAAAGGACTGATTTCAAAAGCAAATCCCAACGGGCCGGATCCGACAAAAGAAAGAGATTTTGACAAAAATCAATACATTGGCAGACTTTTATGGGGAACGGTGTCTGTGTTAAATGTTCCTCACGCCAAACAGCTGAAAGAGTTTACCGCGCAAGTACGAAAGAACAATGACTGGGCAAGCCTGGAAAAGAAGGACAAAAAAACCGGATCAACAGCATTGCACGCGATTCCAGGGAAAGGCGGTGCTCCCTCCTATATCAAGCATGTGTTGTACATCATTAAAGAAAACCGGACTTATGATCAGGTTTTTGGAGATTTGCCGCAGGGAAACGGCGATTCTTCCATCGTATTATTCGGAAGAAACATTACGCCGAACCACCACAAAATCGTCGAAGAATTTACGCTCTTTGATAATTTCTATGTCGATGCGGAGGTGAGCGCAGATGGTCACGAATGGTCCATGGGTGCCATTGCAACGGACTTTGTAGAAAAAACCTGGCCGAGCGTATACTCCGGCAGAGGAAAAGGTTACCCGTCCGAAGGAAAATACGAGATTGCTTTTCCGTCTATTGGCTACATTTGGGATATGGCAGCACGCAAGGGCATCTCGTATCGCAGCTATGCGGAATTTATTAATGCTGCACCGGATACGGCCGAACCGGCTGTTACGAGAATGGAAACTCTCAAAGGGCATTATGATCCAAAGTACCGTCCGTGGGATCTGGACTATCCCGATGTTCTGCGAGCCAAAGAATTTATCCGCGAACTGCACCGGTTTGAAAAAACCGGCGATCTGCCGAACCTGATGATCATGCGTCTGCCCAATGATCACACCTACGGTACCCGTACCGGCAAGCATACACCCCGCTCCATGGTCGCTGATAATGATCTGGCTGTGGGCATGGTTTTCGATGCTCTTTCCCACAGCAAATTCTGGAAAGAGTCGGCGATTTTCGT
>JAACEJ010000098.1 GCA_011682565.1 Actinomycetota bacterium
CCCACAGCAAATTCTGGAAAGAGTCGGCGATTTTCGTCCTTGAAGATGACGCCCAAAACGGCCCGGATCACGTCGATGCCCATCGTTCTGTTTTGCTCGTCGCTTCACCATACACCCGCCGCGGACATGTCGATCACAATATGTATGATACAGCCAGTGTGCTCAAAACCATCGAGTTGATTTTAGGCCTGCCGCCGATGAGCCAATACGACGCCGCTGCATTTCCACTCATCCCGGCCTTTCAGGATAAAGCGGATTTAACGCCGTTCGTACATCTGCCCAACAGTTATCCTATGGATAAAATAAATTCCAAGCTGGCTTACGGTGCAAAGATGTCTCTGGCTATGAATTTTAGTGAAGAAGACGAAACGCCGGAGCAAGAGCTGAATGAAATTTTATGGAAAACCATCAAAGGCGTGCATTCCAAAATGCCGGCGATCAGGAATGCGCGCTATCGGCAATTGTTTGATTGATTAGATTGGAGATGTGTATATTTGTCAAGTGTTAAAATATTACAAATACTTGTCATTGCGAGGAGTGAGGAACGAACGACATAGCAATCTCATAACTGCCGGTAAAACATGAGATTGCTTCGCTCCACTCCGTTTCGCTCGCAATGACAACTTTTTATTTCGACAACTCTACCTTTACTAAAGCTTTCCTCGATCCCGGACTCGTTCGCTATTTTCATCGTATATTAACTGTTTACAATTTTTATTTTACTTTCAGAGCTTTAGTAAAGGTGATATTAATCCAGTTTCCGTTCTCCGGCTTCTACTTCTCCCGGAATTCCAATAAATTATCGCACCCCTCCTTTGGAACGATGAAATGCTCATCACTGAAAAAAGATCTTGACATTTATAATGACAATAAATACATTGTCAAATTAAACAACAATAAATCTATTGTCAGATAGGATAAATCATGAAAATTCAAACCGGAAACCCTGCACGGGGGAATGATTTTTTTAACAGAAAAAATCTCATTCAAAAAGCATGGGATTTAATAGGAAACGGTAACCACATTTTGATCGCTGCGCCGAGGAGAGTCGGCAAAACATCCCTCATGTATTTTTTCCTGGATCACCCCAAAGAGAATTACATATTTCTCTATTTAATTACCGAATCGGTAAACAATGAAAATGAATTTTTTCGGCGGGTGGTTAACAAAGTTTTAAAAACAGATTTTATCCAAGCCTCACAAAAAGTAATGGCCTTTTTAGAAAAAATTGTACCAACTATTAAAAAAGTCGGTCCAAGCGGGGTTGAATTCGGAGTCAATGAAGAGCACAATTACAGGGAAATGCTTGGCAAAATTCTGGCTTCGCCATCGGAAGGAAAGAAGCTCATCATCATGCTCGATGAATTTCCTGAAACGCTTGAAAATATCATCGAGGATGAAGGTGCCGGTGCGGGAAAACATTTTCTGCAGAGCAACCGCGAATTGCGGCAGGAAGCTGAAATCAGTGATCAGGTGCAGTTTATTTATACAGGCTCCATTGGCCTGGAAAATGTTGTCAACCAGTTGAACGCGGTGAACACCATCAACGACCTTGCACGGCTGCAAATTCCACCTCTGGGAAAAAATCAGGCTGTGAACATGATAAATCTTTTATTGGAAAATGTTGATTTTGATCTTTCCGACCATCTTATCGAATATATTCTGGAAAAAATCGAATGGCTGATTCCCTTTTATATTCAATTGGTTATTCAGGAATTAAAATATTTGTATCGAGATGAAGCGACAGCAGATATTAGTGAAGAGACTGTCGATCAGGCATTTAGAGGGATGCTCGAACAGCGGCAACATTTCGAACATTGGCACACGAGGCTTCGAGCTTCGTTCAAAGGCAAAGATTACAGCTTTGTCAAGAACCTGCTTAACATTGCGGCCGAAACCGGCTTTATCTCTTCAAACGAGATTTACGATCTTGCCGTCAAATACGAAAAAGAGGATTCTTTTAAAACTTTTGTCGGCGCCTTGATTTATGACGGCTATATCAACAACCATGACGACCCCGGCAAATATCGTTACAATTCTCCCATTTTAAGAATGTGGTGGAGGCAAAATGTCGCGAATTGATTTTCCCAAAATATACAATCCGGCTACCCAGACGACGGAGGAATTGATTGAAAACTTTGTCGTCCGTACGGCCGTTTTTCAGGAAATCTTTGACGATGTCAGAAAATCGCCCATGCAATTCCCCGAGCAGCATTACATCATTCAGGGTACGCGCGGCCAAGGTAAAACAACGCTTTTGCTGCGCATCGCTTATGAAATTGAAAAAGACAAAAAATTGCAACAGCGCATCATTCCGGTAATATTCAATGAAGAACAATACAATATCAGCCGTCTGTATAAACTGTGGGAAACGATTGCCGAGTATTTGCAGGAAGATGGCGAAATTATTGGACTGTACGATACTATGCAAAAGTACGCCGATGATGCCGACTATGAGCAGCGCTGCTTTCAGCTATTAGAAGATGCATTGAAAAAGCATAAAAAGAAGCTCATTTTGTTCATCGACAATATAGATGAAATGCTGACGAAATTTTCCAAAAAAGAACATCATCGCCTGCGTGAAGTATTTATGGAATCGGCGGAACTGCGCATCATCGGCGCCTCGTCTGTGAGTCTGGAATTTCATTACGACTATGGCCAGCCTTTTTACCAATTTTTCAAAATACAGACCCTGCGCGGGCTGACGAATGCAGAGACAAATACTCTGTTGCTGAAACTTGGAGAACGTTACAAACGAGAACGTGTCAAAGAAATTGTAGAAAACCAACCAGGCCGTGTGGAGGCCCTGCGCAGAATTACCGGCGGCGTCATTCGTACCATTATTATTCTCTTTGACATTTTTGTGGATGACAGCAACGGCAACGCCTTCCGTGATCTTGAAAAAATTCTCGACAATGTCACGCCGCTGTATAAACATCGCATGGACAAACTGTCGCCGCAGCAGCAGGAAATTGTTGATTTCATTGCTCTGAGTTGGGATGCCGTCAGCGCGAAGGAAATTGCCGTCAAGACGAAAATGTCGAGCAAGGCGGTTTCCGCCCAACTCAAGCAGCTTGAAAAATATCATATTATTGATAAAGAAAGAACGGATAACAGGAATTTCCTCTATCGCATTGCAGAGCGATTTTTTAATATCTGGTATTTAATGCGCCAGGGACGGAAATGGGATGTGAAACGAGTGCAATTTCTGGTGGAATTTCTGCAAATCTGGTGCGATGAGAAAGAGTTGCAGCGAAGAGCAAATAAGCATTTGCAAGCGCTAAGACGAGGCCAGGTAAATGCAGAATATGCTCTTTATATGACTGAAGCTTTAATCAGAACGCCAATCAAAAGAGAAATGGAATATCAACTCACTTCTGAAGCGCGGTCTTATTTGCAAAAGTCGCATCCGGAATTAGAAAATTATCTTTCAAAACCCGACAGCGAGTACAAGCAGACAGCTTTACAAGCGTTACAGGAAAGGGATAATGAAAAGGCTTTGCACTCCCTTGAGAACATAAAAATCAAAGATGGTGAAGATATAAAATCTCCTGGAAAGTTATACCATACGGGATTCCAGGATTTTAAAAAGGCGGAAAAGTATTACCTCATGGCCGCGAAAAAAAATAACGCGGGTGCCATGAATAGTTTAGCGTGGCTATATTTCAATCAAAAAGTGAATCGGGAAAAGGCGATAGAATATGCTGAACGTTCATACGAAATGGATAAAGATGTTTATTCTGCCCATACCTATTCAATGGTTTTGTTATGGAACAACGATGTTCAAAAAGCGTATCAAATTGCCCAGGAATTTTTAAATGACAAAGATGCTATGGAAAAAATTCCAGAGGACATAAATTTGTTCTTTTTGCTCCTGTTAGCAAAGAAGCAATATCATCTCACCTTTAAAATTTTCAATGAAAATCCTTTCGCTTTGAAAGATCGATTCAAGCCGGTTTATTATGCATTCATGTATTTTCTGCAGGACGAATACCCGAACGAATTCCGTAAAATGGGCGGGGAATTAAAACAAACGGTTGAGGAAATTATTTCAAAAGTACGCCAGTTAGAAAAAGATTATGAATAAAATTAATCTTGATTCTTGACGTTATGGATAGTATCTTTTCAACCTAAAATAATTATGTACATGAGAAATCAATATAAAGGATATTGTGGAATTATCAGAATTAAATATTGTCGGATTCAAATCTTTTGCAAAAAAAATTAATGTACTTTTAAACCCCGGTATTACCGCGATTGTCGGGCCAAACGGCTGCGGCAAGAGCAATATTGTCGATTCAATTCGCTGGGTTATGGGTGAACAGAGGAGCGGTGTGCTGCGCAGCGAGCGCATGGAAAATGTTATTTTTGCCGGTTCGGCCAGTGCCAAGCCGGTTGGCATGGCCGAGGTGTCCCTGAGGATTCAGAATACCAAAAATATTTTGCCCGTCGAGTATAGCGAAGTTGTTGTCACGCGCCGGTTGTTCCGTTCCGGAGAAAGCCAGTATTTTATTAACGGCAATCAATGCCGGCTAAAGGATATTACGTCCTTGTTCATGGACACCGGTATGGGCGCACAAACTTATTCGGTAATCGAGTTACCGCAAGTGGAAAAACTTTTGAATGGCAAACCGGAAGAACGCCGCGTGATCTTTGAAGAAGCGGCCGGGATTACCAAATACAAGCTCCGCCGCAAAGCCACCTTTCGCAAGCTGGAAGCAACGGAAAAAGACCTCATCCGCGTCGAAGATATCATGTCCGAGGTTGAAAAGTCAGTCCGTTCTTTGAAGAGACAAGTAAACAAAGCGCAGCGCTATCAAAAAGTCTCCACTGAACTTAAGGATTTGGAAATCAAATTGGCGACGCAGGAGTATTCCAGAATTCTGGAAGAACTGGAGCCATTGCAGGGAAAACTCAGAGTCATCCAGCAGGACCGGGAAGCCGCAAGTACAGAACTGGCAACTCAGGATGCAGAGTACGAAGCCCTCAGAGCAAAATTGCTCGATCTTGAAAAAAAACTTTCTCAAAAGCAAACGGAATACAACAACCTTAATCGCGATGTTCAGAAATATGAAGAACGTGTGCTGGTTAATAGTGAGCGAATCAGAAGCCTGAAGGAATCGCAAACGCGTTATGCGCAGGAAAAGGAGAGCTTGTCCGAACGGCTTGCGGAACTTGAGAGCGAGTTTGATGAAGCCAGTTTCAAAACGAAAAATGCGGATAGCGAATTAGCCAGGGCGCGAGCTGAATATGAAAAGCTGAATGTCGATTACCATAAATTGCGCACTGGTTTTGAAAACAAACGCGCTGCCGCACAAAATGCAGATGCCGAAATTTTGCGAATTACCGAGAGTTTGAGCCGGAAGCAGAATGAAGGGGAGCGGCTAAAGGCCTCGGAAGAAAACAAAAGCCAGCGGCTGCATCAACTGAATGAAGAAGAAAAAAATGATACCGGCCGCATTGCCGCTTTGCAGGAAAAGCTCGATCAATTAAGAGCACGGGAACGATCCATAAGAAATGAGTTGGAAAAGAACAGCAAAGAGCTGGCCGACTCGACCAAGAAATACGAAGAAATCAGGCGCTCTATCGAAGGTTTGCAGCGGGCTGACCTGGGAGATAAAAATCGTATCGAAGTTCTCGAAAACAAAGCCGGAATGATCCGGCAGCTTTTAGAGAGTTATCAGGATTATCCCGGCGGTGTAAAATTTCTCGCCACGATCAAGGACGAACGTTTTTCATCACATGGTGCGGTCGCAAATGTTATTCGTGTTCAACAGCAGCACCGGGCCGCTGTTGCAGCGGCGCTGGGCGAGTTCGCCACATTTCTTATTGTTGAAAATTCCGCTCAGGCTTTTTCCGGCATCGGTCTTTTGAAACAGGATCGAAAAGGAATTGTTGCCTTTTTACCCTTGCAAAAACTATCGCATATTCGTCCCGATCACCCGGCGATTCAGGACCTGGGAATTGTCGGCTGGGCGAACGAAATTGTCCAGACCGACGAAAAATTCAAACCGGTTATCGATGTCGCTCTTGATTCTTATCTCATTGTCCAGGATTTGGAGACGGCAAACAGAGTTCGGGAAATGCTGGATGACAAACCCGTCAATCTCGTCACATTAAGTGGTGAAGTATTGGGGTTTTCGGGCATTATCCGCGGCGGCAGTTCCGGCAAGCGTCAATCGGAAATCGTTGGCCGGCAGGAACAACTGGATGCGCTCGTCAAAGAAATCGATGAGATTAATGATAATGTAAATAAACGGCGCCTGACAATGGCTCAGCGTGAGGAAGAAGCACTGAACTACAAAACAAGAGCACAAGTCCTCACTTTGGAAACGAAAAATCAGCAAGAAGCACTTTCAAATATTCGATTGGAACTGGGCCGCGCGACGTTTGAAGAACAATCCCTCTCCGAGGCGCGTACAAAGCGAAAAGAAGAACGGGATAAAATTCTCAGTGAAATCAACCTTCTGGGACGGAATCTGGAATTGCAAAGTTCCGATACAGCAGAAATGCAAAAGAAGCGACAGCAACTGGTCGGGCAACGCGAATCGCTAAACAAAGAACTGGAGACCCTCGAAAAACAAAGCGCGGCTGCCAATGAAAAAGTTCAGTCGGTTCAGGTCGATGTGGCTAAACTTCAAAGTGAATTCGAGGCCTTGCAGCGAGAGAGCGATTCGCTACGTTCGCAAATGAATGAAACGACGCGAATGATTGATTTGCGCAGCCTCGAAGCAAAAAAGACAAAGGAAGAAATTCAGGAACTAACAGCAGTAAACGAATCGTATAATCATCAGATTCAGGAATTGTCGCAAAAGCGCGATACCTTAAAAGCCCTGATAGAAAATTTAAAAGAAGAACAATACCAGGCTAATGTAAAGGCCAACGAACAGGAAAAATTAATTCGCTCTGCCAGAGGCAAGTCGGAAGAATTGTCCGAATCCGTGCATCACCTGGAATTGCGGGCCTCGGAATTAAAAATGCAAAAAGAAAATCTCAAAGTCCGGATGCTTAAAGAATTTGAATATACAATAGAGCGTCGACCGCTGGACACTGAATTTGATTGGGAAGAAGCAAAACAAAAAACCGAGCAGTTGTACGAAAGCCTCAAACGAGTCGGGCCCGTCAATTTGCTTGCACTGAAAGAATATGAGCAGGAACGCGAGCGATTCGACTTTTTACAAACCCAGCGGGAAGATTTATTCAAGGCTCGCCGCGACCTGACCAATACGATTGATATTATCAATAATACGGCGCGGGAAAAGTTTCTGGAAACATTCGAGGCAGTGCAGAAGAACTTTGTCCAGGTTTTTAAATCCTTTTTTGAAGGTGGGAGAGCAAGTATCGTTCTCCGGGAAGGCAACGATCCTTTGGAAGGGGATATTGATATTTATGCTACACCGGGAGGAAAGCGCCTGTCTTCATTGCAACTCCTTTCCGGTGGAGAAAAGTCTTTAACAGCAATCTCTCTGCTTTTCGCAATTTATCTGGTCAAGCCCAGCCCGTTTTGCATTTTTGACGAGGTCGATGCTCCCCTGGATGATCGCAATGTCGAACGATTTACCAAAGCGCTGAAAGACTTTTCTCAAAACACACAATTTCTTGTTGTAACTCATAATAAATTAACTATGCAAGCCGCAGATCAACTTTACGGTGTGACGATGGAAGAAGAAGGCGTGTCAAAAGTCGTTTCTGTAAAATTTGATTCAGCTATGAAAATGGAAAAAACTGCTCCGGCTGAAGTAGCTGAATGATTAAGGAGGAATACTCCATGCCAAGGAAGAAAAAATTAACGCATTTAATATTCACCATGCTTTTACTGAGTCTCTGCACTCTGCTGGTTGTGGGTTTATTTGCCCGGGAAAAGAACACGAAGAAAGAAAAAGATCTGAAATTCTCAATCGACTGGAATCGCTTTCGTTATTCAGACAGCCTGACTTTTCTGGAATATTCAATTTCGTTGTATCGGGACTTGTTGAAATTTGTGCCTTTTGAAAATGACTATCGTGCGGAATTTCTGGTAAATGCCGTTTTGATGCAGGGAGATTCCGTTGTGGCCAGCAAACAATGGAAAAATATGTCAATAGTGGACAGCCTTGCTGCAATAACAGGGACGCAGCGGCTCTTTAGTGTTAATAATTTCATTATTCCGGCAGGTAAGTATCAAATGGATTTAAAGGTTGTTGATACGAATTCTGGAAAAGAAAAATCATACAGATTTCCCGTTGTTGTGAAAAGTTTCCCCGGCGGGGAACTGCGTGTCAGCGATTTGCAACTGTCCACCAAAATTCAGCGTGACACAACGAACAATATGCTGGTAAAAAACGGCTACCGTATTTATCCCAACCCAACGAGATTATACGGCATTGGCCTGCCAATCCTGTATTGTTATTCAGAGATTTATGATCTGGCCCCTGCAACCAGCGATTCCGGCGCCTACTATGAGGTTAACTACAAAATTCTGAATGCCGATGGCCAGGTTGCAAAAACGTTCCCTGCCAAGCGACATAAAAAGCCCGGCGATTCTTCGGTAGAAGTGAATGGAGTTAATGTTGTAACCCTGGTCTCCGGTGCTTACAGTATTTTGATGGAAGTGAAAGATTTTGAAACAGGCAAAACCACTCAGGATCGGCAAAAGTTTTTCGTCTATCGTGAGGGGGATTATGCCGAAGGTGGCGCTGCGTTTAAGAAACAAGAAGATATGAAAGGTAATGGGAGTCCTGGTGTTGACGCGGCTCGATATGATGTGATGACGGAGAAAGAATTGGACGAAGAATTCAACTATTGCCGCTATATTTCAGCAAAAGCTGAGAAAAAGACCTACAAGAAATTAACGCTCGAGGGAAAGAGAAAATATATCAAGGAATTTTGGGCGAAACGCGATCCTCATCCCAATACCCCAACAAATGATTACAAAAGAAAATATCTTGGTCTGGTTCAGTACGCCAATCAGGCTTTCAGGGGCAATTTTCGCAAAGG
>JAACEJ010000674.1 GCA_011682565.1 Actinomycetota bacterium
TGACGATAGTGGGGTCTTACAACACCTGCGACGCTAACCTCCCGTTTATACTCGCTTTGTGGTGAGGTTTGACAAGTTATCCCTTAAACTCCTGTTGAACAAAGCTCTAAGCTAACTGATAAGCAAAAAAAGGAAATGAAAACCTGCTGGAACCAGGCAGTTAAAAATGGATTTAATCTATAAAGCAAACTGAAGAACATGGATACTTTACGAGTCGACATATGTTATCGCCCACTGCGGATTGGTTGGGCAATTAAAACAGGTGACTTTAATGCTTTTCGAAAAGCTGTCAAGTATTCACATGCTTTATGGGGTGGTCGTTTCAATCCTATATTATTTGTTGATCGTGAAGAGGAATCGAGTCAGCTAATTGATCTTTTTAGGGTGGATGTAATTATGCCTGTTGGTGACAGTGAAGAAGTTAAAGACTTTCCAAAGAAGTATCCACACCTTATCCAGCCCTTTTTCCATGAGCAGGTTTTTATGAAGGGTAGTGAACACTCCCACCCACAATCAAACGTGCTCGATATACACAATGCATTGGTATATTTAAGAGACAAGCCAGAGTGGAAAGAAATAAAGAGACATGGCGTTCGTTACTATTCATGGAATAAAGAAGATCCATTGGCTGATATTTTTTTGTCTCAATTAGGAAGCTATCCAGATACAGATGATGTTGGCATGGACTATCTCGATTTATTTAGGAGGTCATCTGAATGTAAAGAAATTTCTTGGGATTCAAACTCCCCTATACCATCTGTTATAATTGACCATCCGGGCATTTCTTATCTTTCCCGCCACGGGTTGAAGCGACATTACAGTATCAATCATGGGTGGCATTATCCAGGCTTTTACGTCGGAAATGTCACAAACCTTGAAGACATTGTGTGCCACTGGAACCTGACAGCCTGTGATATACCTTTGTGGTTTATTGATCCCGCATATCTCGACCGCTATAAAAACCTTATCCCTGCATGGGAAAAAGCGATGCATGATATGGTGGCCAATTATCGCGATGAATGCGACAGAAAAATAGCTGTTTGGACCAAATTGAAAGATATTGATGAAGCATGTAAACCCTTTGCTGAATCTGTACTAACGCGGTGCCGTGTTTCTGATGCGACATGGAATGGCCGAAACGTGCAAGCACCTATGATGTACTTTGGGGAGACATCTGTGCTTGGAGTCATGAGTGGTGAAGATAGTAAACCGAAGATATCATTCGCACTATCTGATAAACCATTCTGCGGAGAAACATGGTTTCATCAACAACATTTGGTAACATCTATTTCCTTTATCGGCGGGCTGTATGGTGACGAACATCATACCTTGGATTTGCCGTATTTACCGGAGCTTAACGAATTTTACGCACGTACGATGCATTTTCATTATGATAGATTACGCATTGAACCGGAGAGAGTAGGTATTGTAATTGATGCGGCAGATCATGATACTTTTTTATATGCGTTACCTGTTGCAGAATTAATAGAACGTATATTTGATATGGCAGGTTACGACACCAAGTTAAGCCTGGCAGGATTAATTACTAAACAGCTTATTGCACGACTCGATGGCGTACAAGGAGGTAGGGTTTTTAAGGTGCCAGGAGTACGCCGTTTATTGAAGACTTATGGTCCCAACGCATCGATAACAAAGAGAGTAGCTCTTCAGATTATTGGGTCTAAAGATCCCGACCGTCCTGATACAAAATTTAGCGATCATGAGAACCTATACATTGAGGCTCGGCCTCGAGGTGAAAAGTTAACGCCACATAGTGTTTTTGGTTATTTAGTAGAAAGAGGCTTATTTCGTGTTGGATCGTACTTAACTTGTCCCTCATGCCGAATGAATTCTTGGATTCCATTAGATTCATTAAAACATAAAATTGTTTGCGATTTGTGTGGTTATGATCATGATGTTACAAGACAACTTACCAATATTAATGGATTGCACTACCGAAGGTCAGGGATTCTTGGAGTCGAAAAAAATGCCCAAGGCGCAGTGCCTGTTGTACTTACTCTCCAGCAGATAGATACCAGTTTTCGTGGTGGATTACGTGGCGGTATGTATTCGACATCGTTGGAGTTAACACCTAAGGAAGGTGTAGATGGGCCGAAGTGTGAAACAGATTTCCTTTGGATTATTCCACGGGCTTATCCAAGAAAAACAGTTGTTATTTTGGCAGAATGTAAGGATCAAGGACCATTTACTGAGAATGATATTGCGAATTTGAAGCGGATTGCAGATGCTTTACCAAGAAAGCGTTTTAAAACATTTGTAGTGTTGTCGCAGATTGCTCCTTTTACTGATGAAGAAATAAGAATTGCAGAAACTCTTAACGATAAGTATTGCCAACGCACAATTCTACTTACTGCTCGTGAACTGGAGCCTTACCATATATATGAGCGCACAAAAAAAGAAACAGGGATAGATTCATATTGGAGTAGTCCAGAGGATATGGCGGAAGCGACCACAAGAATATATTTTACTCAAGAGAAAAGTAATCAGGGTCATGAGATAAAACAGCAGTGATGATAACATACAAGCTCAACCCTGAAAGTATGAGGGGTCAGGCACCGACAAAGGACAAATACGAGCAGTTTTAAAGCCAACATTACATCACTTGTTAGCAGTGGGAAATAAGATGCCACAAAAAATCAGATTTAAAAAATACCGCCAAGCCGATAGACGAGTTGTAGAAATTATAGGTGACAAACCGGTCATGAGTGAAGATTTTGGCGCACGCCCTTATTCCCCGGAAAAGGCCTGCGTAACTGTTATTTGATCTTTACCGCTTGGAACCCGATTATTCAATATCCTCC
>JAACEJ010000675.1 GCA_011682565.1 Actinomycetota bacterium
ACAAATGAGGCGGTGCCGGTGCAGAATATCCGCAACAGAACGGAGGGAACCTACTGGGCGCTGTGGGCCAAAGACGTTCCGCCGCTGGGTTACAAAACATTTAAAATTTTTGTTCATAATGCACAAAAAGCGAATGAGGCGAAATCCGGCACAAAGCTCAGGACACTGGAAAACCGCTATTACAAATTGATTTTCAACAAAACGGACGGCGCTATAACAAGCCTGTTTGACAAGGAATTGCATAAAGAACTCGTTGCTGCAGATGCACCGTGGAAATGCGGACAGCTTTTCTACGAACGATCAAAAAGTGGCCGCAAATTCACTAAAAATGGTTTTGTGCGCACAGGATCGAAAAATGTAAAAATAATTAAAGTCGACAAAGGGCCTGTCTGGCAATCGATCTTTCTTCAGGGCGATGCCGATGGCTGTGTGAATCCGGGAGGCATGAAACTTGAAATCCGCTTGTACGAAACGGAAAAACGACTGGAGCTTCATTTTGATATTCGCAAGCAGGCCATAACAAAAGCGGAAGCAATGTATGTTTCGTTCCCGTTTCAGATGAAGGACTGGCACATAGATTACGAAGCCCAGGGAGGCGTTGTCCAACCGGGCGTCAACCAGTTGCCGGGCTCTGCCTCCGACTGGCAGACGGTGCAGCATTTT
Organism: Actinomycetota bacterium; assembly: GCA_011682565.1. Taxonomy (GTDB): domain Bacteria; phylum Zhuqueibacterota; class Zhuqueibacteria; order Residuimicrobiales; family Krinioviventaceae; genus Hydrothermomicrobium. The sequence goes on from JAACEJ010000675.1 coordinate 664, forward strand.
ATTTCCGTGAAAAACAAGGATGCGCAAATCATCCTCGGCAGCGATGAAATACCGCTGGTGCAGTTCGGAGACATCAATCTGGGAAAATGGCAATACATTGCCAAAGTAGCGCGACCGACCATTTATTCCTGGGTGATGAATAATTACTGGTTCACCAATTTTCGCGCCAGCCAGGACGGTGAATTCAAGTTTAGCTATTACCTCACGTCTTTGGCGGACACGAGTGCAATAAAAGCTGCGCGTTTTGGTTGGGCTTCACGGACGCCGCTGGCAGCACGGGTTTTCCCGGCAGGCGTGCGAAAGGATTTTCCGCCTATGCTTTCTTCTCTTTTCAGGACCAATAAAAACCTGCTCTTAATCGAATCGCGACCGGCGAATGACAATCAGGCTATCATTTTGCATTTTCGTGAAACTGCGGGAACTGCCGCCAATCTTGATTTCAGTCATTTTTCAAACAAAAAGATAGAATCAATTGATATCGTCAATGCTCTGGAAAAACCTTTGCAATCGAATATTAAAAATATTACTTTTCAACCTTTTGAATCAAAGTTTATACGGATGAATTTAGTGAAACGGCAATAATTAACAAAGGAGCAAAAAATCATGAAACGGATCAGTTTTCTTTTCTTAGGAATTGCATTGCTGTTTTTATTTTGTGCAAAACCGAAAAGCAACAAACCGCAAATTCTCGTATCGCCAAAAGGTCTTGTGCATAACTTTTGGCTGTCCGTCAAAGCGGGAGCCGATGAAGCGGGAAAGAAATACGGCGCGGACATTATCTGGAAAGGGCCATCGATGGAAACGGACATTGCCGGACAAATTTCCATCATCGAAGATTACATTAACAAAAAAGTGGATGCGATGGTTATTGCAGCCTGCGACGAGACCGGACTGGTGCCGCCCATCGAAAAAGCGCACGCAGCCGGCATTCCGGTCATCACCATCGACTCGGGCGTAAAGTCGGATATTCCGCTTTCTTTCATTGCCACGGATAATGTGGCCGCGGCAAAAGAAGCGGCTAATGCGCTCTCCGATCTTTTAGGCGGTCAGGGTGAAGTAGCTTGTATCCCTTTTGTTCCCGGCGCTGCCACCTCGGTGATGCGCGAAGAGGGATTTAAGCAAGGCCTCAAAAATCACCCGGGGCTGAAACTTGTGGCCGTACAATATTCCCAGAGCGATGTTGCCACGGCAATGAACGTAACCGAAAATATTTTAACGGCACACCCGCATTTAAAGGGAATATTCGCGGCGAACGAAGCCGGCGCCATTGGCTGTGCCCAAGCGCTTATTGGCCGCGGCTTGGCAGGAAAAATAAAGCTGGTTGCTTTTGATGCGGCGCCGAATGAAATCAAGGCTTTACAGGACAATACCATCCAGGCGCTGATTGTGCAAAATCCATTCAAAATGGGCTACGAAGGCGTTAAAGCAGCGATGAACGCCCTGGCCGGAAAACCGGTAAAAAAACGCATCGACACCGGCGTGGCTGTGGTGACGAAAGAAAATCTGAATACGCCGGAAATTCAAAAATTATTAAACCCGCTAAAATAGCAAGCCTGCATGTGCGACGCACCTTGGAGGTGCGTCGTACATGAAACATCCCTCACTTGCTAAGGCAATGCTTGTGGATGAGGTGGACACCCTGCCGAAAACAACTGAAATAAATCCAAAAATATTCGCGATTTTCGTAAAAAACTACTTGACATTTATCTGTTTTTTTTTTTTACATTTAAACAGTTTTAGAAATTTAATGACCACCCACCTCGCACGGCCTCGGATGTAAAATTTATTACAAATAAAAGAGGTCATCTTGTCTTTACTCGTTTCCATTGGCTCACTTTTTGCTGTACCTGCGGCCGGCAGGGAGAAGTATGCTGCTCAGTACCGGATAATATTGGCTCGTTGCTTCTTGTGCAAAATTACTATTTTTAATTTGCTATTAAATGGAAAATGGTTTCGAATAAATTCGAAGAGCGAACTGCCGCCGTGAGTTTTTAATTGCCAAATTTCAAGCTTCTTTCACCAGAGATAATCGAAAAAACCAAGTCTGCTGCCTTGACATCCCGGTGACGACATTTTTATAAAACGGAGAAAAAGCAATGAAAAATGTAGTAATAATTATCCTGCTCGTCTTAATATCCTCAACTTTTTCTTTATCCC
>JAACEJ010000099.1 GCA_011682565.1 Actinomycetota bacterium
TACCAAACCAGATATAATCGCCGTCCAGCAAAAGCGAATAAACTTCGTCTGACGGCAGTCCATCCAGCATGGTAAAATGAACCCAGCGTTCTCTCAGTTTGTCATATTTTAAAACACCGTTTTGTGTTGCCGCCCATATCGCATCTTTTGAAGCCAGAATTCTGTTTATTCCGGCATTCGTTTTATAAAGCCGGGCAGGGGGGGGCAGCCATTTCTTCAGCTTTGAATTAAGACCGGCAATACCTTCTTCCGTGCCGAACCACACTTCATCGCCAAACACAGAAACCGCAAACGTTGGCTGGTCTGCCGGACCCACCGTGCCCTTGTAAAATCCGCCGGTTTTTTTATCCTTGTCGTAAACAAAAATACCGTATTCGGTGGCCATCCATAAAAGATTTTTCTGCTGATCAAGATCATACACTGCAACCGTGCCAAGACTTGGTTGCATCACACTGTGGATGCGCATTGAATCTGTTCCTACACCTATTCTGGGGATCATTGAAACGCCCCTGGCTGTTGCGACCCATACGGCGTTATTATCCACAATAACATCATTCACCCAGTTATTCTGCAAGTGGTTCACAACAGTATAGGTTCTCCAAATTCTTTTCCTGCGGTCGTAGCGCGTCAGACCATCGTGTGTGCCAAACCAAACCGTCTCTCCATCGACGGCAATAGATGAGACCTGATCGTTGTCGAAACCTGTGAGCAAGTAAGGCTCATAATAATTTGGTTTTTGCTCCGGCACAATCCATTCGGTTACACCTGCCGGTTCGGATTGACTCTGAACGCCGGCGATCCACAATGCTTGTCCATCCTGCTTTATTGCATCCACAGCTTCATCCCACAATCCGTACTGGAGCAAATCGAGGCGCGTCGTGGTTAAATCGCCGTGTCCGGCACCAAGCCCCCAGGTACCAATCCAGAGATTCTGCCAGGGATCCTGTACCCAACAGGTGATTTTAAAATGGCGTAAATTCAGATCGTCAATAAATTTGCTGCGCTCATCAAAAAGAAATCCTCCCGACATGAACATATAAGGCAATTTCGCATTATTTTTCTTTTTTTCCCCGTACCATTTTATATAGTCGTCATTTGTGGGTCTGCTGATGGTATGAAAATTTGCCGTCGTGTTGTCCGAAACCATCCAATTGTTCGCTGCGGTTACCAGGTAAACCTGGCGGTCATTGCCGAAACCTATGGAAGTCACGTAATCATTGTAACCGAATCCCATTTCATCATAAAAAAAGTTGAACCACATTTGCGATGCCGGTTCGAGATAGCTGATCCCCAGTTCATGAGTACACCACAAGAAACCGGTATTGAGATCTTTTGCTACCAGGGATATATCGTTATCAGCAAGACCATTGCTGATTGTCCAGGGGAAATCCCATTTGTTGCTAAAAAAATTGTACCGGGTAATTCCGCCTGTCGTGGCAAAATAAATAAACCTTTCGCCGATTGATAGGTTGCGAATGAAACGCGTTGTCGAATAGGTAATCCAGTCCCCTTGCTGGTAATTTCTATTTGTTTCCCGAATGCGAATTTCTGCCTGACCTGAGCGGAATGTGCTGAAGACGAACAGGGCAATGAACCAAAGCGCATAATTGTTTTCGCGTTTTTTTAGAGTGTTCATGCAAAATCCTCAAGTTTTAATACCATATTTTTTTAATTTTTTATGCAGATTTGCCCGATCCGTCTCCAAAGCCGCGGCAATATGCGTTACATTTCCATGATATTTTATATAGGCCTTTTCAAGCAATATCTTTTCAAAATGAGTAATCTGTTCTTTGAGGGGGAGGGAATCATTCGTTGATAATGAGTTCATCTTTTTAGTTTTCGCAGGTCCGGGTGTCCCAAGAACCATTTCTACATCATGACGGCTAATTTTTTCGGTTTTTGTCATAATCGCTAAACGCTCAAGGATATTTTTGAGTTCCCGAATATTTCCGGGCCACTGATATTGTTGCAGCAAAAGTTCAGCATCCCCGGTCATTGTTTTTTGTTTTTTTCCATTTTTCATGGAATAAGCAGTGAGAAAATGCCGGACAAGTTGTGGAATATCCTGCGCATGTTCGCGCAATGTCGGGACCCGAACAGGAATAACATTCAAACGAAAATACAAATCCTGGCGAAAATTTCCCCTTTCAATTTCCTGTAAAAGGTCTTTATTTGTGGCTGAAATGATACGGATATCAAATTTTTGTGGAGACGTACTGCCGACACGGTAAAATTCATTTTCCTGCAAAACACGAAGCAACTTTGCCTGGGTTTCCAATGCCATGTCACCAATTTCGTCTAACAGGAGCGTGCCGTCTTCGGCTTGTTCAAAAAGCCCCTGTTTTTTCCTGTGTGCTCCGGTAAAGGCACCTTTTTCATATCCGAATAATTCGCTTTCAATAAGTTCTCCCGGAATAGCGGCACAATTGAGCTGTACAAAAGGCCCCTTACTGCGATTACTTTTTTTGTGAATTTCCCGTGCAACAAGTTCCTTTCCCGTCCCGTTCTCACCGTAAATTAAAATTCGTCCTTCACTGGGCGCAGCCTGTTGAATAATATCCCGCAAGTGCTGCATGGGAAGAGAATCGCCAATCATCTGGTAATCCAGGTCAACCAGTTTTTTTAATTGAATGATCTCTGATTTTGCACTTTGCTGTTCACGGATTTTTTTAATCTCAAGTATCACTTTTTCCGGATTGAGGGGTTTTTCGAGGAAATCATAAGCTCCCAGCTTTGTGGCACGGACGGCAGTGGAAATATCCGCCTGACCGGAAATCATGAAAATTTTGAGTTGGGGTTGAGTGGTGAGGATTTTGGGGAGCGCGTTCAGGCCCCCCATTCCGGGCATCATCAAATCCATAAAAGCTACGTCGAAAGGTTCATTTTCGGTTGTTTTGAGCGCTGCCTCGCCGCTCGAGCACGTGCTCACTATGTGGCCTTCCTGTTTCAGAATCCAGGAGAGGGAATCACAAATATTTTTATCATCGTCGACGACCAAAATGCGCATAAAACATCTCTACAATTCAATGACATGAAAGTTTTTTTCGGCGATCAGGCGTTGAACCCGATCGGCATTCATTGTTGTCGTTTTGAAATTTATGATTGCCTGGCTGTCCTGATAATCAATTGACAGTACTTCACCCAAGTTGTGCAAACGGGCGATAATTTCCGCTTCATCGACAGGTAATGAAATTTCCATGGTTTTTGAAAAACGTTCGATAAACAAGTGTAGTTGATCTCTGAGATCACTCAAAAAAATGCCGCGTTGTGCGGAAATAAAAACACAGGGCTGCTCATCGTTCTTTAGTTTTGCTATTAACGACGAATCCTGCAATTTGTCGATCTTGTTAAAAACCTTGAGTATCGGCTTGTTGTCAATTTTTAATTCCGCCAAAACAGATTCGACCGTTCTCATTTGTTCGCGAAAATTCGGATTAGAAATATCTATGACATGCAACAACATATCGGCATCGGATGCTTCCTCGAGTGTGCTTTTAAAAGAGGCAACAAGATGGTGTGGAAGTTTGCGAATAAAGCCCACAGTGTCGATTAAAAGAATGCGCCGGTGATCTGCTAATTCTGTGGATCGGATGGTGGCATCGAGAGTTGCGAATAATTGATCTTCTACCAGCGCGGAAGCATTGGTCAGCGCATTTAGAATTGTGGACTTGCCGACATTCGTATAGCCCACCAGAGCAGCTTTGAACGTATCACTGCGGTTCTTGCGGCGATTGGAACGCTGCTTGCTGATTTTTTCCAGGGATTTTTCCAGCACGGCGATACGCTTGCGAATGAGCCGACGGTCCACTTCCAACTGAGTTTCACCGGGCCCGCGCACACCGATTCCTCCGACCTGCCGCGACAGGTGTTTCCATTGTCGGGTTAACCGGGAAACGAGATATTTTAATTGTGCCAGTTCAACCTGAATGCGCGCCTCTCTTGTGCGCGCATGCTTGGCGAAAATGTCCAGAATCAAACCGCTGCGATCGAGGATTTTGATTTCACATACATTTTCAATATTCTTTACTTGCGCCGGTGACAGGTCATCATCAAAAATGATAAGATCGGCATCGAGGTATTTGGCTGCGAGCGCCAATTCTTCAACTTTGCCGCGACCAATCATAAAAGCGGGATCGATGCGATTTCTTTTCTGGACGATTCGCTCCAGAACGTCTGCTCCGGCTGTCTCTGCCAGCAGTTCTATCTCGTCAAGATAATCATTAACCAGGAAACGGCTTTGGTTGGGGCGAACAATGCCGACAACCAAGGCTCTTTCCCGAAATTCGTCTTTGGATTTGTACAAGACTCCTCTATGCACTAAAAGTGAAAAAATGGTAACAGTTCAGGAATAATCAAAACTATTTTTTAACAGCCACTTCACTTTTTTGCCGGTATAACATCATTTCTATTAACAATAAAATAAACGCAATGATTGCGAAATATTTCCATAATTCCCGGCCAAAGCGATTTTCTCTGATAATTTTCGACAAATCGGCATTCGGATCAATAAAGGTCATTGCATATTTTTTTTGCAAATCGGATTTATTCTCCATCGTCAGGTCGGATTCCCGCGGGTCGACATTTACCGCCCAAAGTGCAATGGTCTGCTTGTTCCCGGTCAGCCGGTAAATTCCGGGAACGCTTGTGTCGGAATAATAAATCCAGGGACCGCCGGTGAGAACTTGCACTTTTAATTCATCGTTTTTGTTGTCCGGCCGCTGCATTTCAAGTTTATCGTTTAAATTCTGCGCAGGCACCTGCATCCGCAACTCATCGCCGATCATCAGTTTGTCTTTTGCAGCAAAAACGGGCGTACCGAGATAGGTTACGGCGCGGGAAACCAGCGGCGCAAAGATTGTACGATGCATTATATCTGTTAGTTGCAAATTAAAACCGGTGGTGAATAAAAGTATTTTGCCCTTGTCCGATTTTTTCTCCAAAAGAAACGGATCGCCTGTTCCGTATTGCATAATTTTTTCTGTTCCCGGCATATCCGCTGTTTTGACGGCGAAATGGAATGCCGGTTTGGAAAACGAGACATCCTTTTGGTCGAAAATGCCGCGGAAAAGCGGATGTGTCAAATCTGTTTTTCCTAATGAAAATGACGAGCCGGTATTTGCAAGAGAGCCCATGGTTTCAGTCAGTTTGGGCAGACCCAATTCGGGCATCAGATTCATATTATAAGATTTTATGTCGATGTCTTGCCCCAGCGTCAGAAAAATTCCTCCTCCTGCGCGCACAAAATCTTTCAGTTGCTCAACCTCCTGTGCATCAAATGTCGGAATATTGGCCAGCACAATAACGTCATACTTTTCCAATCGGGTATAACGCATTTTTGCCGGGGGGATTTTATCGACAATAAATCGTGTATCCTCATGTTCAGTTGGCCTCAACACGAGCGAAATGTATTCGGTGTCGGCCGGACGTTCACCAAACATGGCAACACGAATTTTGTCCGGAATATTAAAGGGAAAATAATGCCGATTATCCTGAAGAATATCATCATCTTCCAAAAGTACATAACCTGAAACAAAACCTGCTTTTTTCAAAACAAATTTGAATTTTTCAGTTGCTGATTTTGTAGGTTCAACGCTGAGAGTCACCTGCGCCACGCGTTCGCCATTAACGAAAAGCTGCGCCAGTTTATTGCGTGCCGGTTGATTCCCGGTATTCTTAATCAAGGCTTCAAGTTCCACAACTTTACCTTTCTCAAGGATTGTTGCAGATAATTTGGCGCTTTGAACAGAGAGATTGGAAATGCTTTTTGTTCTGAAGGGCAATGCAAGTGTACGAATCATTTCCTTATCCGGATGAAGTGAATCCGCAGAGAAGGCACATTTCTGAAAATCAGACAGAATGTACAGTTCTTTGTTGATGTTGTTCGATTTGTTCAAAAGATGATGCGCTAAAAGGAGCGGATCACTGATATCTGTCATACGGAAATCTATGTGCCGTTCCTCAAGCTCCCGGCGCAGGGCATCGAAATTATGGAATGAACGGGGCGTCGTTGCCCTTGTGGTGTCCGTTGAAGTGAGAAGAAATACGTCATCCCCCGGCTGCATGGCTTTGCTGATCTGCACGGCTTTTTCGCGTGCGTCTTCAAATAAAAGTTTGCCGTCACGACGGCTGTTCATGCTGAATGAATTGTCCAGAATAATGACGGCACTCGTTTTTGCGTTCGGACCTATTACACCGGATAAACCGCCACGAATTGTCGGCCTTGCAAAAGCCAGCACCAGAAACACAATAATCAGCATTCGCAAAAGAAGAAGCAGAATCTGCTTCAATTTGATGCGGCGGATTTTTTGCTGTTGCAGTTCCTTGAGAAATTCGAGCGTGCTGAAGCGAATCGTTTTCGATTTCGACCTGGTGAAAAGGTGGATGATCAAAGGCAGAAGCGCAGCGACAAGGCCAAACAGGATTGAAGTATTTAAAAAATTCAAAATGTGTTGCTATTTTTTTAATTTAAATATTTATGCATCAGGAAACAAGGTGCTTTCAATGATCTCACACCAAATATGAATAATGGTAATATGTCCTTCCTGAATCCGCTGGGAAACATTCGAAGGAACGATGATGGCATAGTCTGCCATTGCGGCGATTTTGCCGCCGCTCTTGCCGAGAAGCGCCACCGTTTGGATGTTTTTCTCTTTTGCTGCAAGAATAGCCTGGGCAACATTCTCGGAATTCCCGCTTGTGCTCATGCAAACCAAAACGTCGCCGGGTTTTCCTAGTGCTTCCACTTGTTTACTGAAAACGACATCATAAGAATAATCATTACCGATTGCTGTGAGAATGGAAGTGTCGGTAGTCATTGCTATGGCCGGCAGAGGATCGCGGTCTTTGACCAGTCGGCCGACCATTTCCGCTGCAAAGTGCTGGGAATCCGCAGCACTTCCTCCGTTTCCACAGATCAGCAATTTTCCGCCGTTCTTGTAGCAGGAAATCATGAGATCGACGGTTTTCAATATCGTTTCGGAATAGCGCTCACGAATGGTTTCTTTAATCTGTGCACTTTCATCCAGGTGATTACGAATATTCTGTAATTGATCTTGCAAAAAAACTCCTGTCCTTTTAATTGATTTTGTTAATAAAGTTACTGATTTTTTCTCGAAAAGAAAGCGGCTGGGAGCTGATCATTTGAAAATTTCCGGCCGGAATGTCTTCCGCATTGATCATTTTAACCTGATTTTCATAAAAAAGTTTCCCGGCCCTTTCATCTCCCCATTTTTTTTTGACGATTTCGAAAGCTTTGCGAAGCAGCAACGGCCTTGTATTTAAATCGTGGCCATCGCTGGCAACAAAATGAACAAGGTTTGCGTCCATCAACTGCACGGCTGCTGTTTGCACTCTGCTGCCAAAAACTCCATACAAACTTCCGGCATTGACTTGTAAAAGCGCCCCTCGCTCCACAAACTCACAAGCCTTCTGCGGAGCGTTGATAATGCTGACATTTCTTTCAGGATGGGCAATGATGGGAATTTTGTCTGTGAGCAGATAATCGAAAAACTTTTGCGCAACAAAATCCGGTATCATGCTCATGGAAAATTCCGCTAAAAAGTAACGGCCATTTTGTGCCAGCGTACAAATTTTCCGGTCAAGCATCATGTCCGGTTGAATATAGAGTTCCGCACCAAGATGAATTTTTATCGGAATCTCTGCTTCCTTTGCCCGGCGTTTCAACTCCTCGTAAAGCGAGATCAACTCATCTTCTCTTTTAAGATCGTTGCCTGATAGAATGTGTGGCGTGCAGATGACTTGTTCAATACCGTCTTCCATTCCCTGTCGCAGCATCTCCAGAGACATTTCCCAATCTTCGGCGCCGTCGTCCCAATGAGCAATGAGGTGATTATGTATATCAATAAATTTCATATAGAAAACCAAAATCTTTATTTATGGCCAATGTGAACGGCATTAGAAAACGCCCTCAACAACCCGAGGTCATGGTTTCGTTCCAGCACATTTCCGGTTACAACAAAACTCGCCCCCGACTCGACTTTGCTTCGTGCTTCATCCGGCGTGCGAATGCCGCCACCGACAATCATCGGGATGGAGATATAGTTTGCCAGCGCTTCGATCAGCGATTCCGGCACAGATTGTTTGGCACCGCTTCCTGCTTCCAGGTAGACCATCTTCATTCCCAAATATTCGGCGGCAAGCGCATGTGCCATGGTGATGTCCGGTTTTTCCCGTGGAAACGGACGCGTATCACTGAGGTACTGGGCGGAAGTTACATTTCCCGATTCGATGAAGAGATAGGCGGTTGAAATGGGCTCCAGTTCCATTGCCTTTAGCACCGGCGCGGCGATGACCTGATCGCCAATAATGTTGTTTGGATTTCGGCTGCTGATCAGGGAGAGAAATAAAATCGCATCGGCGTATTGTGAGATTTGCCGCGTGCTGCCGGGAAAGATGATCACCGGAATGTCGCACTCGCTTTTGATGGATTTTATTAAATCTTCAAAAACGGGGCCGAATAAAAGACTACCGCCGACCAGCAGAGCGTCAACGTCGGCTTTAACACATTTGTGCGCCAGCTCAATGGCCTCGTTAATTTCCTGTTTGTCCGGGTCGATAAGGACAAAATAACCGGCTCCCTTTTGTTCTTTCGTTTTGAGAAGCGAATCAAAGACCTTCAATTTATCGTCGAGTCCTTTCGGCTTGTTTCAGGTTTTCATAATTTTAAAGGCCGCCGATTGCCTGGATTCAAACAGAGGCGGAACAGGTTTTTTATTCTCAGTCATACTACAAACTACTCATTCAACTCATTTTTTGGCGAATAATTTCTTCAACTTTTGATAGGGCCAACCCCAGTTTTTCAACATCTTTGGCGCCTGCCGTTGCCATGTGCGGGCTGCCTCCCCCACCGCCGCCTGCAGAAGCTGCAACTGCTTTGGCAATGTCACCCGCTTTCAGATTTTTTTCTTTAATTAAATCTTTGGTTACAATGCAAACGAAATTTACTTTA
>JAACEJ010000100.1 GCA_011682565.1 Actinomycetota bacterium
AATTCGTTCAGGAAAAAATTATCTTTATCAATAATGGATGCAGCGGAGGTCAATTTTTTCACAACAGAAGGATGGTAGCCTAAAAACATGTACTCAAATTTTCCTGTGAACGGCTTAATTTCGATCGGGTTTTTGTAAATATCACATAAAATAATTTTTGCCTTTTGTACATTATAAATTGATCTCAACATTCCTAAAATTGATTTTATAACAGCCTGTGGAGACATAAAAACCGCATCGCTCAGCCATTTGACCGCATTCACAACACGATTATGTTCTTCAGCCAGACGAACACGATAAAAGAGGAGGGCCAGCATATTCGCCAGGGTTTGAAAAAAATACAAATAGCCAATGCCTATAAATCTATCCCAATTTTTTTTCGTAACTTCTACATCAATAACACCCAAGACTAGTTTTTTGTATTCAATCAAAAAAACATGATCAGCATAAACTTTTTCGTCGTTTACTTTTTCATAATAGCTGGAGAGTTGTTTGTACTCCGGGTGCCCAGCCAGCTCGGGGTGTTTTCTTATATCAATGAAATAAGGTTCCTGCTCATTAACATAAACACTTGGCATAGGTCCCGAACTATCTATCGGCTCTTCAACAGGCGCCAGATAAATGCGCCGTTTTATTCTCACAGCTAAACCAGCCAGACCTGTTTTCATTGAAATTTCTTTGAAGCGTTGACAAGCATCTTCGCTCCACCCAATAGGATGCGGAAAACGTATAACTTGTTCCCCATTGCTGTCTTTAGAAATATAACCAATCGATATGGTTTCGATGCCGGTTATATCTACTATCAGTTCCGACAGTTTTTTGAAAATATAACCAATATCATCAAAGTTCTGTATCTTTAGCCTGTCTGCTTTCTCAAACAACGCTTTAATTTCAAATAAAAATCGGGATTGGTCAACATTTAGAGAATAAATAAAAGAATTACGTATACGAACTGCAAGAAACCGGCAGTATTGTGTTGCGAGTGAGCGCTCAAAATCTCCATATACTATTTTCTCCCGGTAAGAAAGTTTAATAAAGCCAAGCAAGATGTCTTCATTTACCAAGGCTGTGTAAAATAAAGTTTTTTCGGCAGACTCGCCCACAAAACCTTGCAAACTGGAAAATTCTTTTTTCAGTTCCAGACAATAGTATCTGGACTGGGAATTCTCTATCTGGTGAAAAGTCAATCCTTGTTGCGCCAGAGACTTGTCTTTTCGCCACAAGGAAATAACCGCAGAAATCAATCCTTCGTCTTCTTCAATCCACAGACCGGTAGAAAGACTTCTCTGCGGTGTACTGCTCTTCTTTCCAATTAGGTATTCAGTCACGACTTCAAACGTTTGCTTTGGTTCACCTTTTTTGCTTTTTCCTCCTTCCGCTTCAGAGTAACTTCTATTTAACACAAGCCCAATCGAATAATCGCAGTTAAGCGTTTTACTCATTCCCAATAAAGTTGTTCTGATTATTTGTTTTATTTCTCGAGAAGGTAGTTTTTTTGCGCTATTCAAGTATTTTATAACTTTTGCATGATAAAATCTCACAAGTCTGTCAGCTAAAAACACAGAAAAAAGGCGCAAAGATTTCACATTTTTTAAGATTCCATCTACTTCTTGTGTTAAGAAAAAAATAGACCCCCACTCGATACTGTACTGACTTTTTCCTGTAACTATTGGAAGGCGAAAAAGATATTGCTCCTGATCTTCGAAAGAATTGTCCATATTTTTTATCTGGCGATATTGAGGAAAATGAAGAGGAGATTGTTCAAAACAAATATTTATATCACAGCAGTTTTCTCGAGAACAGCCCCAATATATTACCTCTTTTTTAACCAAAGGAGCATAACTCAGGAACAAGATAGCCTGATTAATCTTCATTTTTTCGGCAAAAATGTTACAGAATCTTTTAAATATTTGTTGGCATGTCATGTCTGTACGATCCTGTCGCAGCAGAAAAACGTTCATATTGAGATCAAAGGACAGATCAAGGAATCTTTGATCTTTGGGCGCCGTTTCTTTTATATATTCTATAAGCGATCTTGTTAAGCTATCCAATCTTTGCCGCATAAGAGCACCTTTTATAAAATTTGATATGGAAGACGTATAAGGTGAGGTGGTCCCCATCTTTATGACATTTTTCTCTAGTCAATGCATTAATTTAAAAAATATGTTTAGAATTTCAAGAAAATAATCAACAATTTGACCTTGCATTTTGATCGCTTTAATACTATATTTCTTAAAACGTAAAAAAGATAAAAAGACGATGGGAGATGTAATTCCCCGGATGATGTTAAAATGGCGGGGCTTTTTTTTATTATCGCGTCCCGTTAATGTGTTGATCGCAATGGCCTCCATATTTATCGGCGCCTTTATTTCCGGCAGCATCGAGCCGCTGGTGAGGCTGTTGATGGCCTGTTTTGCCGGAGGGCTAATTACCGCTGCCGCAAATGCCGTCAACGACTTTTTTGACGTTGAAATCGATGTGATCAACAAGCCGGAGCGGCCCTTGCCAAAAGGCATGGTAACTCCAAGAGCGGCTTTTTTATTCTCGACGATTCTGTTTCTGACAGGCATCAGCGTAAGTTTTTTTGTAAATTTTACCGCTTACATCATTGCCGGTGTTTTCTCTCTTTTGCTCTATTTTTACAGCGCGTATCTTAAACGCACTGTACTTTTTGGAAATATAACGGTCAGCCTGGCCACGGCCTTTGCGTTTATCTTCGGCGGCATCGCAGTCGGGCGATTGCAGCAGTCTTTGATTCCCGCCGGTTTTGCTTTCCTGATGCACCTCGGACGCGAAATCATTAAGGACATGGAAGACGTTAAAGGCGATCTCGCCAACAACGCCCGCACGCTGCCGGTTGTTTTTGGTTTTGCTGCCGCCCGGTGGGTTGCAACAATTGTCTTTTCACTGTTGATTGTTGCGACGTTGATGCCGAAAATTTACTCGATTTACGGAAACTGGTATTTCCTGATTGTCATGCTGGGCGTCAACTCCGTTCTCGTTTTAACGATTTCCGCACTTTGGCAAAAAGGAGAAAAAACAAATTTGCGCCTGTTGAGCGCTCTTCTCAAAGCGGACATGGTTGTGGGCCTGGCAGCGATTTATGCCGGAAAATGGTAATATTCTATGAGAGCACTGATTCAACGCGTATCACAAGCATCTGTCGCCGTTGATGATAAAATATTGGGGGAAATTAATCATGGCCTCGTCGTCCTGCTTGGCGTTAAAAACGGGGATGACGAAAAAGCCGCGCAATACCTGGCAAACAAAATTGTCAACCTGCGAATCTTTGAGGATGCGGACGGTAAATTCAACCTGTCCGCCCTGGATGTAAAAGCCGAAATTCTGGCCATTTCACAGTTCACGCTTTATGCCGATTGCCGCCGTGGTCGTCGCCCCGGATTTTCCGATGCAGCGCGGCCGGAAATTTCTTTGCCCCTGTACCAAAAATTCGTGCAAATGTTGCAAGAGAGCGATCTCAAAGTTGGGCAAGGTGAATTCGGAGCGCACATGCTGGTAAAAATTTATAATGACGGCCCGGTCACGATTCTGCTCGACAGTGAAGATAAAAGATAGGATCAGTTGTTGGTGAAAAAAAATTACAACGGCAAACTGATCCTTGCGTCCCAATCTCCCCGGCGCGCAGACCTTCTATCATTAATCGGTTTTGATTTTGATGTTCGGCCAAGCCGGATCGATGAAGATTCGATTCGGGAGACAGAGCCGGAAAAACACGTTAAAGCGCTTTCACTGGCAAAGGCAAAAAAAGTCGCGCGATCCGTTGAAAAAGGTCTGGTTGTTGGCGCGGACACGATTGTGGTTTTGAACGGTGAGATTCTCGGCAAGCCGTCGAGTCCGGAGGATGCGGCGCGAATGTTGCGAAAACTCAGCGGACGTGTGCATAAAGTTTATACCGGTTTCACGATCATTGAAATGCCCGGCGGGCGCACCGTCTCTGACTTTGAAATGACTGCCGTTCGTTTTCGTCAACTGGCGGATTGGGAAATTAAAAATTACGTCAGCACGCAAAATCCAATGGACAAAGCGGGAGCTTATGGCATTCAGGATCAGAGCGCCGTTTTTGCAGAGCGGATCGAAGGTTGTTTTTATAACGTCGTTGGTTTTCCTCTGACAAAGTTTTATGTCACATTACTCGAGTTTGTTCAAAAAGATCATTAGCAGCAGGAGCATTTTGAATACATCTTTGGAAAAAATCGGCAGGGAACTCGCGCAGCAGCGGGAAGCGCGCGGCTTGAGCATAGAAGATTTGTCATCCAGGATAAAGATTTCCATCGGATTCATCGAAAATATTGAAAAAGGTGATTTCGATTTTTTGCCGGCAGTTTATGTCAGGGCTTTTATTCGTTCTTATGCTGAAGAAGTCGGCCTCGATCCGGAAGTGATGCTGGCACGATTCAAGGCAGCAAAGAAACCTCAAAAACCGGCAGAAGAAATTCGAATGCCCGGGACAGTTCCAAAAAGTAAAGCAAAACAAAAAAAACAGGCAAGCAAAACCCATGAGCACGAACTTGCGCAACGCATAAAAGATTTGCAATTTTATTTTACTCTTTTCAAACCGTTTATACTGGTTGGAATCGGCATTGTTATTCTTTTTGTCATCATTCGACTTTTGCTTCCCGGCACGAATAACACACCGGCCCGGCCACCGCAGCCCAAGGTGAGCGAATCTGTTCCCGACACGTTAGTCGACGAATCTCAACCAAGCCGGGAAATACAGCAGGCAAAAACAATTTCTTCATCCCTGCAGCTCACCATCACGGCAATTGAAACGACATGGATGCGAATTGTCGTCAATGATACAATTGCCGATGAAGCGACTTTTGCCCCGGGCGACATGCGAACCTGGGAAAGCAACAAGGATTTTTATTTGCTTATTGGTAATGCCGGCGGTGTGAGATTTAACCTGAACGGAAAGAACCTTGGAATCGTTGGCAATCCGGGGCAGGTGGCAAATCTGCTGATCAATAAAAACGGCGTAAAGCGCATACCCTATTCAAGCCTCCCTTCAGCGATGAACCGGGCAAGACGTATTCAATAGAGGAGCATTGGAAGAAACGAAACGCATTTATTTTTTGGCCATCTGTGGAACAGCGATGGCGTCGCTGGCAGCAATGTTTAAACAAAAAGGCTTTTATGTCTATGGCTCCGACGAAGGCGTTTATCCGCCAATGAGCACCTTTTTGCAGGAACAGGAAATAGCGGTTTATCAGGGATTCGATCCGGCTCACCTGGAACCGGCCCCGGATTTGGTTGTAGTCGGAAATGTCATTTCCAGGGGAAACGTCGAGATCGAGGAGATTCTGGCCCGGCACATTTCGTATATTTCGCTCCCGAATGCTCTGGCAGAATATTTTATTCGCGGTCACCGTTCGATCGTCGTCGCCGGTACGCATGGAAAAACCACGACCAGTTCTATGCTGGCATGGGTTTTCGATTTTGCCGGCAGAAAACCGGGATTTATGATCGGCGGTATTCCGAAAGATTTCGGCCGTGGTTTTCAGGTTGCCGGGGGAGAAGATTTTATCGTCGAGGGCGATGAATACGACAGCGCGTTTTTCGATAAAGCAGCAAAATTCCTGCGCTACATGCCGGATATTGGAATTATTAACAGCATTGAATTTGACCATGCCGATATTTATGATTCTGTAAAAGATATTGAAATCGCATTCAGGCGCTTTGTCAATCTTATCCCCAAAAACGGGCTGCTCGTTGTTGGGCAGGAGAATAATCTGGCAATGGAAATCAGCCGCGCCGCTTTTTGCCCGGTGGAAAGCTTTGGTTTGAATAACCGGGCCAACTGGTTCGCGCAGAACATCATTATCGATGCGGTGGGAACGGCATTCGATGTTTTCCACAATGGGATTAAAAAAGCAAAAATGAAGATTCGGCTGTTCGGCAATTACAATATTCGCAATTCATTGGCAGTCATTGCTGTTGCAAATCATGTTGGAATTGAATTTGGGGCCATCCAAAAAGCGCTGGCCGAATTTAGCGGTGTAAAAAGACGACAAGAATTAAAGGAAGATGTCGGCGGCATAAAAATATATGACGATTTCGGTCATCATCCGACGGCTGTTCGCGAAACACTGGAATCCTTTCGGACAAAATATCCGCAAAAGCACATCTGGGCGCTTTTTGAACCTCGTACAGCAACTATGCGAAGAGATATTTTTCAACAGGACTTTGTGAAAGCTTTTGAGCCGGCAGATGAAGTGCTTATTGCTCCGGTATATCGGCCGGACAAAGCACCGAAAGACCATATTTTTTCACCCGAAAAACTGGCAGATGATCTCCATCAGCAAAACAAATCGGCGTACTATTTTCAGAACATAGACGAGATCGTGCAGCATCTCACAGCAAACGCGAAATCCGGGGATATCATTCTTACTTTCAGTAACGGACCATTTGGAAATATACACAAAAAATTATCAGAGAAATTCAGAAAAAGGGACATACAATAAAATATGAAGGAAACTGTGAATGGATAACAGAGAAACGGAAGACAGGGATTCACGCGGCAAAATTGAACAACTTCTTCGAAAGGTGAGGGCAGAATTGGATGATTCGATGGACCCGATCCTACTGTCGGGACTAAATGCTTTTGAAAGGAAGCTTGTTCATCGTCATTTTGATCATAACCCAAATGTTGTAACAAAAACATATCGGGATGGAGAAGAATTTGAATTGCGAATCTATCCGGTTGGTAATCTGCGCAAGTTTGCACAGGAGAAAGCCGAGGAAACAATCAAAACCGGTCAAAAAATAGATTTGCCGCCGATGAACAGCTACGAACGGTTTGTCATCCATGACGCATTGAAAGACATGGATGCGATAACGGCAAACAGTTTCGGCGAGGGTGAGGATCGACACATTGTGCTCGAGCCCAAGGCTTTTGGCAGGGGTCTCAAAAAAATCATTAAAAAGATTCGATTGTTCTAAATCGTTTGATCTATGTATATCGGATTGGTCAGGCAACGGAAGGTTTTGCCGTTTTGAGTGCTGGTCACATCGAGGCGGATGTAACCTCTCACGGGTAAATCCGCCACGAATTTTTCAGTTTCAAATTGATACGAATCCGATGATGGCCTGAAAAAGTACCTTCGGGTTTCTTTTTTCCTGGTCACATCTCCCACAAGCAAAGCCACGGATTTTATTGCTCCAAAACTTTCAGATGACAAAACGACAAATTGTACGAGTCCTGATGCCAAAGGAAAACAATCGCCAATATGCCGGTTTTTCGCATTTCCGGAAAGAGTGACTTGGGCAAACGGTCCGTCTGTTACGATCATCCTGCCGCTGCGAAGGGCTTTTGATATTTTATCAACTCCAAAACCGTTTGGCAGATAAACGCCGGTGCGGGCCAGGGAAAATATTTCGCTGTCATTCTCACGCATACTTGTAAAAGGAATGCCGATTTGGCGAAAGCGGCCAAAATTTCCATGCGCATCATTTCCGGCAATAATTGAAATTCGTTTCCCCTGCAAAAGAAGGTCGACCCATTTTTTTATTCCCGCCTCAAAGAACCGATCTTTCTTCCCATTCCATATTTGCATACCGTTCAATCGTGAAGATTGATAATCGCTGTTAAGCCATTTCCCACGCCGGATAAGCAAGCGTTGCAGAAAGGGTGGTGTAATCTCGGGATGCGCGGCAAAGGCCAGGGCGTCTTTCCTCAGCTTCGTCAGCACTTCTTCGACCTGAAATTCCGGTGTTGTGCGAAACCATTTCTCAGCGCTGTCCCCGCTTCCGCAAAAAAACTCGGGATTGTTAATGAGCAAAAAATGGACATTCTGATTTTTACTATTTCCCGCAGAAAGTTCTTCCCCGGGGAGAATGGTAAAAACTTTTTCCTTCGCGTTAATATCCTGCACTTTTTGCAGCAAGGCATACCATTTCCCAAGGTCGGGATCATTTTTCAGATAATCATGAAAATAATCATCCAGATCATAAGAGTGATCGGTCACGGCCATAAAGTCCAGTCCCATGGCTTTGGCCATTGCGACGGTGGCTTCCAGAGGCGCGCCGAATTCCACCTGGTCACTGGTAAAATCGCTATGGTAATGCATATCGCCAAAGTGCCAGTTTTTAACTTTAGGCAACGGCTCGGCATCGATCAAAACGTCAAACGGCTCGTGTCCGGTCCCGCGATAATTATCATTATGAAAATGGTGCATCTTGTTGTCAATTTTGCAGGAAAACTGAACATCTACTTTTACTTTGCCTGAAATCGAATCCGGCAGCGGAATGTGAAACAAACGGCTCCACATCGGTTTATCGATGACCATTTCCTGAAAATCATGCTCCAGTAGCCTGTGTTTCTGTCCACGCCGGTACAGATCAACAGTGATACGATCGGACACTAGTGGAAAACGGTGTGCATCTTTGATAATTAAAAGCACAGGCAAAGGATGAGCCGGGTCGATTCGATGGGGGACATCCGCCACAATCTCCGGTTCCTTTTTAAACAGGCGGCTGTAAACACCGGGGAATAGGTAGTGAATTTCGGCGTAGAGAAAAAGAGTGGCAAACCAGGTCCAATAATCAGGATAAAAAGGCAGAGAGAAATTCATGGGTTCTTTATGTGTAATGACAGCGATTTAATGTGAGTCATTTCTGAAACTGAATTGCGTTAAAACATCCTGTGCAATAACCGCAGATGGGCGCCGATCAGGTTTTCCGAAAACAGCATCCACAGAACGTCGTATTTTTTTATCGTAAACATATTTTGCTTTTGCAAAGAGACCGACAAAAAAATACGCATCTATCTTGTATAAAAATGACGGATCAAAATAGCAATTTAAAGTACATCCGGTACAAAAATCAAAACGGCCTTGCGAAGCCAGAAATTCCCGCAGGATCGGCTCCTTTCTTATTACAGCCAATGGTTTATCTAACGGAATTCTTTTCTGGGCAAAATGAAAACAGGGAAGTAA
>JAACEJ010000101.1 GCA_011682565.1 Actinomycetota bacterium
CGTCTCAGCGGCAGCGCCGGCGGCGGTAATTATGTGCGCGGGGACATTTTAGTGACGCCGATTGTTGGCGACAACGCTTTTGACGCAAGCATCAATCACGGCTTGAGGTTTTCGCATGACAGCGAAGTCGCATCTCCCGGCTATTATCAAGTTTTTTTGCAAGACCCAAAAATCACGGCGGAACTGACGACGACGACGCGCGTCGGCCTGCACCGATACAGCTTTCCGGCCACCGACAGGGCCGACATCATTTTCGACGTCAACGGCGGCGAACTGACCTTCGACGGCCGAGAACTGTCCGGCCGTAACGGCAATAATGTCTATTTCGTGGCGAGGTTTTCAAAGCCCGTACAAAAATACAGCCTGGCCGTCGACGGCGAACTGCGGCAGAACGTCGACGCGGTCGCGGGCGACCACCTGAAGAGCTTTTTCAGATTCAAGACAAACGGGGACGAACCGATCCTGCTCAAGGTGGCCATCTCCCTGGTGAGCGTCGAGGGCGCGCGAAAGAATCTCGACGCCGAATTGCCGGGCTGGGATTTTGAGGCGGTCAGGAAAAAAGCGCACGACACCTGGAAGCGGGAATTAAGCAAAATCGAGGTCGAGGGCGGATCGCAATCCGAGCGCAGGATTTTCTACACGGCACTGTATCACGCTTTCATTCATCCCACGATTTACATGGATGTGGACCGCCAATACCGTAGCACGAACGGGGTAATTTACACGGCCAAAGATTTTGACAACTATACCAACTTTTCCCTGTGGGATACCTTTCGCGCCTTGCATCCGCTGCAAACGATCATCAATCCAAAGCGAACGGCGCAGTTCATCCGTACCTTTCTGGAACGCTACGACCACGCCGGCCGACTGCTGATCATGGAGTTTGACGGCGCCGAGGGCGACACGCCGCCGATGATCGGCTATCACTCGCTCTCTGTCATTGCCGACGCCTATGTCAAGGGCATCCGCGATTACGACGTGCGCAAGGCCCTGGAGGCGATGATTAAGCTGGCCGACGACAAACAGCGTGCCGGCAAGGAACTGTACCTGGGCTACGGCTTTATCCCCGCCGACCTCAAGGGACAGTCGGTGTCCAGAACCCTGGAATACAGCTATGACGACTGGTGCGTGACCCGTTTGGCTAAAGATTTTGACAAAGCGAGTGATCTCAATTTTACACAACGCGGCGAGTTCTACAAAAATCTCTTTTGCCGGGAGGTGAATTTCATGTGCGGACGGTTGAGCAATTTTCAATGGGTTCCCGATTTTGACCCCATGGAGACGATCAATCACTACACCGAGGCGAACGCATATCAGTACACGCCGTTCGTGCCGCAGGACATCGAGGGATTGATTGCTCTGATGGGCGGCGACGCCGCGTTCGAGGCCTGGCTGGACGTCTGTTTCAGTACGCCGATGGATCCGTCCAAGGTCAAGGTCAGAGATGTTACCGGTCTCATCGGCCAATATGCGCACGGCAATGAACCGAGCCACCATATCGCATATCTCTACAATTATGTGGGCGCGGCGTGGAAGACGCAGAAAATGGTTCGGAAAATATTGACCACACTCTACACCGACAAACCGGACGGCATCGACGGCAACGAGGACTGCGGCCAGATGTCGGCCTGGTATGTGATGAGCGCCCTGGGCATTTATGCGGTGACGCCGGGCATGGACTATTACGTCATCGGCAGCCCGCTTTTCGACAAGGTGACGATCAACCTGGAAAACGGCAAAAGATTCGAGATTGTCGCCAACAACAACGGGCCGGATCGCCCCTACATCCAGTCGGCGACGCTGAACGGCAAGCCCTACGGCAAGAGCTGGCTGCGTCACCAGGACATTATGCGCGGCGGCGCTCTGGTTTTCGAAATGGGCGACAAAGCGAATCGCCAATGGGGAAGGGCGAAAGCGAACCGCCCCTTCTCGCCGAAAAGCCGCTTTGCTTATGCCTCCGCACCAAAACTTCGCTTTGCCGACATTCAGTTTCTGGACAGCATGAGCGTGGCCATCTCCAGCGACGACGCAAACGCGCGAATTTTCTACACATTGGACGGCGGCGAGCCGGGCGAAACATCGACTCACTATACCAAACCGATCACCATCAAAAAGTCGACCGTTTTAAAAACGAAAAGTTATATCGACGGCCTGAATCCGAGTTGGACGATCACCGTGCATTTTGAAAGTCTGGACATGCTCGATGCAGTGGCGCTCTCCAATCCGACGCCCGGCGTCGCGTACGTCTACCGCGAGGCCAATTTTCCCAACGCCAAAAGCGTCAGCCAGTACCCGGCGCTCAAGAGCGGCGTCATGGCCACGTTTAACGTGGATTCGGTCAAGGATGAAAGACAATTCGGCTATAATTTTTCCGGCTATTTAAAGGTTCCCGAAACCGGCGTGTACACCTTTGCCGTGGAAGCGAACGACGGCGCCGTGCTCACCATCAATGACTGCCTGATCGTGGATAACGACGGCGGCCATCGGGCGCAGAAATTGTTCCACAAAATCGGCCTGGTCAAGGGCTGGCATCCCATCCGGGTGGATTATTTCCAGGAGGGGTTGGCCAAAAGTTTGCTCGTCTCCTGGCAAGGCCCCGGCATGGCGGCAGAGGAGATTCCGGCGAGCGTGCTGTTTCATAAAGAGTAAAAGGAAATATGGGGGCAGAATATATTTCCACAACCCGGATAGACCGGAGCCTAAAAAGGTGCATTTAATTTCTAAAAATTTGAGAAAATATACACACCCAAATACGGCAGATCACCAAGCCTGCTTGTTGTTCTTTGCATAAAAAAATCAGTTCTTGTGCCTTGCCTATACTGCCAATAGAATAATAAAAATTCAACTCTTTCGTGTAACAATAGTGGTTCGCTATTTTTAAACTCACGCCGAAATAATTAAAAAGAATTGTAGCAACTTTTGAATTTAATCTGTTCCTTTGGGAAAATTTATGATCATCAAAACGCTTAAACTTGAAAACTATCGCCGCTTTGCAAATTTGCAGCTCGAGTTTCCCGAAAATGTGATCGGCATTCTCGGACGCAACGGCGCCGGGAAATCAACGATCATCGAGGCCATCGGCTGGACGCTTTATGGAAACCTGCTTGCCCGAACCGAAAAGCAGGATATCCGTTCTCAGTTTGCGCCGAACAATGGAAAGTGCAGCGCCGAAATGGAGTTTGTTTACGGCGGCGGCGAGTATCGGATCGTCCGCACATTAAAGGGAAAAAATGCCACCAGCGAAGCAGCGGTTTATCGCTGTGGGGAAAGCGAGGCTGTGGCAGTTCAGGATCGCGGCGTCAATCAATTCATCGAAGATCTTTTAAAATTGGACCGCCAGTCTTTCCTCACTTCGGTTTTTGCGCGGCAAAAGGATTTGGCTGCGCTTTCTTCGATGAAACCGGAGGAGCGACGTAAAAGCATCAACCGCCTCATCAACATCGACCGGATAGATAAAGCCCGCGACCGCGTGCGCCGTGACCGCAATGAAAAAAAAGCTTTCATTGATGGGATGCGTGCCACGCTGAAGGACCTTGATGTTCTTCAAAATGAAAAGAAAAAAATTCAAAAGACAATTTCCGAAAAGAATGATGCAAAATCCAAAATCGAAGAACAGGTTTCCCAACAGGTAGCAAAGCTTGAGAAAGCAAAAAAAAGTTTTGAAGCACAAAACAGGTTGCGGGATCAGTTTCTCCACGGGGAAGCCCAACTGGGAAAATTACAATCCCGGTTACAGGAAAACCAAAATTCTTTGCAGCGGTTTGAAAACGACCTGCAAGAAATTCTTGCTGCGGAAAAAGAACTTGGCGAGATTCGCAAAAAGCTGGTAAATTTCCCGGGCGTAAAAAATGAACACGAGCGGCTGGATCGTGCAGCTACGGATTATGCCAGGTTGCAGGGAAAACGCAAGGAAAAAGAGTTGATCGAGGCCACAATTGCCAAAGAGGAAAATCGTTGCAGCAGCCTGAAAGAGCAGACAAAAGAGCTGAAAAGTCTGGAGAAATCGCTGGCCGAATTGAAGATAAAGCAAGAATCGCTGGAAGCCGAAATTGAGCACCTGCGTGAAGAGAGTAAAAAATCGCACGGCGAACAGCAGGCAGCAATGCGCTCGGGAAAAGAAGTGAAGCAAAAGCTGGAACGTATCCGCGAACTTGGGCCGGAGGGAGAATGTCCCGTCTGTACGCAGCAACTGAGAGATCATTATAAACAGGTCACCGTCGATCTGGAAAAGCAGTTGCAGGAGTTGAGAGCAGAATACCAACAACACGGCGACGCTGAAAAGCGCGCTTCGGCGCAACTGAAGGAGCTTGAAAAAGAGCTTGGACATTCCCGCAGTCTCAAAGAAGACTTGCTGAAAAAATTGAGCCGGGCGCAGGAAGCTGCTCAAAATTTAGAAAAAGCACAGGATTCGCTGGAAAATTATCACGTTCAGCTTTTACTTGTACAAAAGGAGTTGGATGAAATGGGGAAAATCGATTATGATGCGGCCAAACATCACAGCATTAAAATGGAGTATAATGAATTACTAAAAGTTAAAGAAAAGGCAGCACAATTTCAGGAAAGAGCAAGCCGTAAAGCCCAGGTGCAAGCAGACATTGAGCGGATGGAAAGAACTATCGGGGAGATTGCTTGCGAACAAGAGGAAGTAAAGTATAAGCAGGCGGCATTAGGATTCAGCGAGGAAAATTATTCCAGGGTTAAAAATCAAGTCGATATCCTCAGCCGAAACCTTGATGCAACAAAAGAAGAACTGAGCGGCATACGCGAAGAACTGGCCGGGTTGAAAAAAGAAAAGGAAAAAATTTCCCGGGAGATTTCCGAACAAAAATCGTTGCGCAAGGAAATTGAAAACGAGAAAGAGGCGGTCGATTATCTCAATGCTCTTGACGTTCACCTGGGCAAATTCCGTCTGGAATTGGCGAGCCGCATTCGCCCGCTCATTGCACACCGGGCTTCAGAACTGCTGGCACTTACGACAAGTTCCCGCTACAATCTCATCGACCTGGACGAGGATTACAATATTCACATTTATGACGGTAACGCTTCATTTCGCATCGAACGGTTTTCCGGCGGGGAACAGGACCTGGCCAACCTCTGTCTGCGCATCGCCATCAGCCAGGTTGTGGCGGAACGCAGCGGCGGCGCACCTATCAATTTTATCGTTTTGGACGAAATCTTTGGTTCTCAGGATTCAGAACGCCGCGACCTCATTTTAAATGCCCTTGCACAACTCTCGTCCCAATTCCGGCAAATTTTCATCATCACCCACATCGAGCAGATTAAAGACATGCTGCCGGTTATTATCGACGTGACGGCAAAAGATGGCGAGGAGAGCGTGGCAAAGGTCATCTGAGCCGTCGTCAAGTGATTCGTGATTCTACGGATTTAATGTAATCTACCTTTACCAAAGCTCACAGCTTTAGTAAAGGTGCTTTTAAAAAAATACTGCCGGTTATTATCGACGTGACGGCAAAAGATGGGGGGGAGAACGTGGCCAGGGTCATCTGACAAAAGTCATGATGGCGAACAAGTGTGTGGGGTGGGTATTTAGTGATAGTTTGCCACATTTTGTAATCCTTCTGTTGATCTCAGAATAAGGATTAACGATTTTCGATTTTTGATGTATTCCAGGATTTTAATCCCTATTCACACAAGACAAACTGCATTTTGTCAATCGTAAGCAACTTTCTTATCAGGGCAAATATCCAATACCATTTTCCGTTGCGGAAGGATTTCCGGCGTGATCAGTTCTTAAAGAAGAAAAGACGGAAAATTTCGGCTGCTTTTCGGTGAAATATAGCGTACTTTATAACGTACGTTAACAATTGGAGACATGAAATGAAAACGATCAGTATCACAAAAGCAAGGTCGAATTTGTATCAACTCATCGACGAAACAGCTAAAGTCCATGAGCCAATTCAAATAACCGGCAAGCGAACGAATGCAATATTACTATCCGAGGATGATTGGAGAGCGATACAGGAAACACCTCTTCTTACTCTCAATTTCGGGAATGCGAGAATCAATACGAGAAGGTCTGGAATCGCCAATTGAAGAGTGCTCTGAGGACCTTCAATGGTAAACTGGAAATTAGTTTATACAAAACAAGATTAAAAAGATGCTAAGAAATTGAGTTCTTTCGGCTTAAAATCAAAGGCTCTTGAAATCCTGAAAATATTAGAAAATAATCCTTTCCAAATACCGCCCCCGTTTGAAAAATTAGTTGGAGATCTTTCAGGAGCTTTCTCACGCCGCATTATTATACAACATCGAATTGTGTACCAAGTTATTCAGGATAAAAAAGTAGTCAAGATTATTAGAATATGGACGCATTATGAATAAAATGCTGTTTTTTAAAAAATAAAATTGGTGATAGTATTATAATTCCACAAACCATTATCCATCTTTACCAATAAAAATCTACTTGCAAATGACCATAATAAAGTCTATAATAGGGTCGTTTAATATAAGGAGGAAAATGAGATGAAATACAGTGAAGCCGTAAAACCGATCAGTTACTTTAAGGCCCATGCTTCTCAAGTAATCAGGGATGTGACGGACAATCAGAAAACGATGGTCATAACTCAAAACGGTGAAGCAAAAGTAATTCTGCAAGACGTTCGCTCTTATGAGCAATTGCAGGAAAGTCTCGCTTTGCTAAAAATATTGGCGTTGAGTAACAAAAATCTGAAAGAAGGAAAGTATAAACCCGTCGAACAATCGTTAAAAGATATTAGAACAAAAATAGATAAAAAGGTCTCGGGATGAATTATAAGGTTTTTGTCATTGCCGATGCTGAACAGGATATACTTGAAATTTACGATTATATTGCCAATTCGGATTCATCAGAAAAAGCAGAATATGTTCTTAAAAACTTGGAAGAAAAATGCTCCAGTCTGTCTACCATGCCAAACCGGGGGCACTATCTACCTGAACTGGAACGAATAGGAATTTTTGAATATAGAGAGATACACTTTAAACCATACCGAATCATTTTCCAGGTCATTGGGGCAAATGTTTATATACATTGCATTCTCGATGGACGACGAGATCTGCAAGATTTGTTGGGAAAAAGGCTGTTACGCTAAAATCACTTTTCATTCCCGCCCTGTCGCTCTTTGGAAATCGTAATAAGCAGCCAGATAATCAAAAATGGCAGAGTAGTGGCTCATCTGCGCCATATCATAACCAACCCGGGCGTCTTTTAACTGAAGCTGTGTAGCCAGTCCGCTCTTTGCTGTGCTCTCGGCAATGGTAAAGGCCTTTTGCGCAGCTTGTAACGTGGCTTTTGCCGAGGCGATTCTTTCGTGCGCTTCAGCCAGCCGCAAATAAATATTGGATATTTCATTGTAAATATTTTCCTTTGCCTGATCAATTCTGACCTTACTTTTTTCCATTTCTATTTGTGCTTTTTGCACCTCGGAGCGGCGATAACCTCCGGTATATATTGGAAAGGATAAATTCAGCCCGGCAAAGTAGAGATTGTTTTGCTGATCCAGTTTGAAATAATCGGATTGCGCGGAATAGGCATAAACGGCTGTGCCGGTTAATGTCGGGAAATAAGAGGCCTTTTTCGCCCCCAGGTTTGTCTTGCGCAGCTTTTGTTCCCACAGCATGGCATTATAGTCTGGCCGGTTTTTCAGGATTTCTGCAAACGGGACTTTTTTCGGCATAGGCGGACAATCACCAAAAATGCCTTTCAAAGACAGGCTGTCGGCAACGGAAATTCCTGCCCAATTTTTCATATTGTTCAGGGCAAGTTCATAATTCCGTTTTGCTTCCGCCGTTTTGGGAATAGCATTTTTCCAGCGGACTTTTGCCTGGAGCGTTTCGAATTCCGAGACAACGCCGTTTTCAAATTTCAATTTTATGTTATCGTAATTATCTTTTGCATTTACCTCTGCCGCCCGACTGACCTGCCAAAATTTTTTCAGCAGTAGCGTTTGATAGAACATCTTTTTTGCACCGGACAGTATGGCCTGTTCGCTCGCCGTATAGGAATAATCCGTCAGCTTTTGATATTGATTTGCAGCCTTGATGGCACTGCCGACAGAAGGACTGAAAAGTGTTTGCTGCAGGGCGATGTTGGCACTGTACTCATTGTCGAACTTTACTTTGAATTTTGCAACTTGGCCCGGGGCTCCTCCAAACACAGCACCCAGCTTACCAAAATTAGCATACATATAGTAAGAAGTGAGATTACGGGTATAATTCGCCGTTGCGGCAATTTTTGGCAACGCAGTTGATATAGCCTGCTTTTTATTTGCCCTGGCCATTTCCTTTTCTTTTTCTGCCAACAGCAGGTTTTTGCTGTGTTGCTTTACCAGGTCGATGAACTTGTCAAAATCAACTGTTTCCGCCCTGAGCAACGGAGTTGCCAATAAAATTATATGGATTAAAATAATTACTGTTTTTTCCATCGATTGATCTCCTCAATGCTATAGAGTGCACCCCCTTTGCAGGCTGCACGACGCGACGCATAAAGACGTCACACTCTCGACTTTTTTTATATACTTGTTACGGATTAGTTTGTAACATGATTTTTGGGGTCATGTCATTGCGAGCGAAACGGAGTGGAGCGAAGCAATCTCATGCTTAACAGGCAGTTATGAGATTTCTTTCCCGATAATTCGGGATTCGTTCCTCACTCCTCGCAATGACAATCATTTGTTACATTTTAACCCTCAACAAGTATAATAATAACTTTTGCTGGTTACTTTTTTTTGCCGGAAGTTAAAAAATACAATGTCGGAATGACCACTAAAGCCAGCACGGTCGAGACAACCAGTCCGCCGATACTGACCACACCCATGGGCTGGCGAAACTCCCGCCCGGCCGCGCCGATTCCCAAAGCCATGGGCAGCATTCCCAGTACGATTGCCGTCGATGCCATGAGGATCGGTTTAAGCTTGATCGGACAGGCTTCCAGCAACGCATC
>JAACEJ010000676.1 GCA_011682565.1 Actinomycetota bacterium
CATTCAGAAAAAGGCCGCGCTGCTTTTGCGCGTTTTGCCGCCGCGCTTGCCAAGAGATACGCCGGCAAAAAAATCATCTGGGAATTATGGAACGAGCCCAACCTGGATAAATTTTGGCGGCCCAAATCCAATGTGGATGATTATATGGCCTGGTGCAAGGCTGTTGTACCGTCCATTCGTCAGGCCGACAGTTCAGCGTGTATCGTCGGCCCCGCGGTTTCCAGCATCGATTTTGCTTTTCTGGAAAACTGCTTCAAACAAGGTCTGCTCGATCTGGTAGATGGCGTAACTGTGCACCCCTACCGCAGCCCCGGTCGTTCTCCGGAAACCGCTATTCCGGAATACAACCAGCTAAAATTACTCATCGATCAGTACCGACCTGATGGAAAAGACATTCCTGTTCTCAGCGGCGAATGGGGTTATAATACGACGGTGATGTCCCGCGAACTGCAAGGGAAATACCTGCCGCGACAATGGCTGAGCAATTTGTCTGCCGGAATTCCGATCAGTATTTGGTATGACTGGCATGACGACGGCCGGGACCCGAACGAGGGAGAGCATAATTTCGGCACCGTAACCTGGGACTACAAGCCCAAGCCGTCGTTCATCGCCATGAGCACCCTCATTAGCCGTCTTGAAGGTTTTGAACCCATGGATCGTATTGGCGTGGGAAATGTGCATGATTTTGTCATTCCGTTTGTCAAAGGCGATCAGGTCAGGTTGGCCGTCTGGGCCACCGCAAAAGCACACACTTTAGATTTGGGGGCAAATCTCAAAACAAGCAGGGTCGTCGATTATCTGGGACAGCCTGTGGAAAAATCAAAAATAGTGTTGGGAAATGCGCCTGTTTATCTGACAATCGCACCTCCATTACCGTCGTGGCTGCAAATGATCGTACATGCCGGCAGATTGAAAAGTAGTGAATCGCGCAAAATCGCTCGTGCCGTCACGAACAAAAAACTCTCGAACGCTTTTGCAAAACAACTTTTAAATGCTGTGAAAAACGGAACAGCCTGGGAGAAAAATGCAGCTTTTCATGTCATGGTTCGCCTGGCAAAAAACAGCGCTCAAAACACGGCATTAAAGCTGTATCATTTTGTTCTGCAACATCATGCCGATGTGATCGACCAAAAGCAAGCGCTCTATGGTATCACATCCATCGGTTCGACAAAATCACTACCTGTTGTGGCATCTCTGGAAGACAATCCCGATTTATCGGAGGCTGCGGCAGGGTATAATTTAAAAATGTCAACTTTACTGGTTCGGCAAAACAAGGAGAAAGCACGGACTCTGTTTTTTCGTGCAGCCCGCTTTTCCCGGCAGCAATCCGGCGTAAACAGGGCCCTTGCCCAATTGCGCAAAAAAGGCGTTATAAATGAGAAAGACGGCGAAATTGCCGCCCGCATCGGTTTTATCAGCAAATGGTGGGTTGCCGGGCCTTTTCCCAACAAAAATGACCGCGCGGAAAAAACATCCTTCTTTCCGGAAAAGAAAATAGATTTTACCCAACAAAAAGCTTTTACCGGTCTTGTTGCAAAATGGCAAAAATACAAAGCAGACAATATCTGGGGTATTATTCCCCTGGCAAAAATGTTTGGCCGCAAACAGGAAGCCGCTTATGCTTATGCAGAAATAAATATACCGAAAGACATGGCCGCAATTTTCAAAATCGGCAGCAATGACGGCGTGGTGTGCTGGCTGAATAACGCACAAGTGCACGAGAACTTTGCATCACGGCCGCTGACCATCGATGAGGATGTCGTACCGGTTCATTTGCAAAAAGGTCTCAATCGCATTTTGTTAAAAATCCCAAACAAAGGAGCGAATTGGGAGGTGTGCCTGAGAATTTGTGATCAAAATGGAAAGCCGCTGGATTTGAATGGCAGGATGATGTGAATATAAAAATATTTACCAAGGGAGAAAATATACTGTATGCCCAAAAGACTTTATGTTGGAAATTTAACCGACAAAGTTACGGAAAAGGATTTAAAGGCACTATTCGAAAAATACGGCCCGGTCTATTCTGTGGAAATTATGCGGGATGATCAAACCGGTGAACTGAGAGGTTTTGCTTTTGTTGAAATGGATGCGGAAAATGCCAACGACGCTAAAAAAGGTCTCGATGGCCTGGAATTTCAGGGAATGCATCTCAAAGTGAACAAGGCCAGAATGCGACGCGGGCCCAACATTACGGGAGGCCGGCCGAAGGGCAGGAAGAAACATTCCTGGTGAACACCTCAAACATTCATTTTGATAATCGCTTTGAATTCACCTTTAACCGGAAATTTTCTTTTGGAAATCGGATTAATCAAATATCCGTGAAAGGTTCCTTCAATATAGGTATCCGTCACTTTTATTATTTTTAATTCACCTTGCGAATTGAACGGCGGTGTATCGGGTGCAGCCGTAAAAGCTAAAAAATGCAGCGGAAAAACCTTGCCCTGCCAGTTCTTCAACTCGCTTTCCTTAAAATCAAGATTGATGATGAATTGCGGATATTTATCGGAGCCGAGATTGTAATTGTAAAGCTGCAAATTATCCTGTTCAAAAATATCGCCGCGCGGGGTAAATTGGGCAACAAAATATTTATCATGCATGGTTTTTCCACCCAGGGTAAAACGTAGCATACCGCCGTTCGGCACGCGATCGGATTTATCATCCGCAGAAACATTGAAATTGCCTTTCGGCCTGATGACCTGCGTTTCTTTTTTCTTTCCGCAAAAAATAATCAGCAGGGGAATAACAAGAAAAAGAAAAATCTTTTTTTTCATAATTTTATCCTTAAATTTATCCGTTGTTTTGAT
>JAACEJ010000102.1 GCA_011682565.1 Actinomycetota bacterium
GAAGATTTTGAAGTTTAAAGGTTTAACAATGTCCGGTTGTTTAAAATTTAAAACAGGAGGCCATATCGATATAGGTTGCAAATGATTTACAAATAAATGGCATATTTGTTAGAGCTAATGATTTGTAAAAGTTGGTTCAAAGGAAAAGGAGAAATAAGATGAAAGATTTTTTGCAAAGGTGTTATATCATACTTGTGCTAACCAGTGTAACTCTCTTTGTTTTTCAAGGAGTGACATTAGCTGGTGTTACCGGTAAGATTGCGGGTAAAATAACAGATGCAGATACGGGAGAACCTTTGCCCGGAGCAAACGTGCTTATCCAGGGCACAACTATCGGAGGCGCTGCTGATGTAGAGGGTGACTACTTTGTTATTAACATTTCGCCCGGCAAGTACACTGTGGTGGCATCGATGATGGGCTACCAAACTGTTAATAAAATAGATGTGATGGTGAAAACCGACCGAACAATTACAGTCAATTTTTCAATGAAACAAACAACTATTAGCGGCCAGGAAATAACCGTTATAGCCGAGCGAGATATAGTTCCAATGGATGTCTCGGCAAGTCAGTTTGTCTCTGAAGGTGAGCAAATAATAGAAGTTCCGCTTGTTACCGATATTCAACAATATATCAGTTTACAGGCGGGTATTGAAGGTACTGCGATTCGAGGTGGAACACAAGACCAGAATGCACTTATGGTGGATGGGTTGATGGCAGTGGATAACCGGGCAAACAAACCAATGATGATAGTCAATCTTACTTCTGTTAAAGAACTCTCTGTTATTAAAGGAGGCTTTAATGCAGAATATGGTAATGTTCGCTCCGGGCTCATTAATGTCATTACCAAAGAGGGATCTCCTAATACCTATAATGGCTCGATCATTCTCCGCATGAGCCCGCCTCGGTTAAAACATAGCGGTTATTCTCTGTTTGATCACCGTAATTACTATTTGCGGCCATATCTTGATCCTGATGTTATGTGGGTTGGTACTAAAAACGGAACCTGGGATGAAGAAACTCAGAAACAATATCCTGAATTTATGGGCTGGGATGCCTATTCTGCAAAACTTTTATCAGACGATGACCTGACGAACGACAGAACTCCGGAAGAATGTCGGGATTTATTTATATGGCGACACAGAGCTGAGGGCAGTGATAAACTGATGCCTGCGAATTATGAAAAGATAACCGGCAGGGAGCATCATGAAGGAAAATATGGAAATAAACCTGACGCGAATGTGGATGCAAGCTTTGGCGGGCCGGTGCCTTTTATTGGTAAATATTTGGGCAATATGAGTTTTTTCACTTCTTATAGAAATAATTGGGAAGCATTTGCCCTTCCTGTTAGCAGAGAATATTTTAAGGAAGAAAATATTCATCTCAAGCTGACCTCTCGACTATCTCCATCTATGAAACTAAGGTTTGAAGGAATATATGGAGAGACTAATACGGTTACAGGAGGCCCCAGCATTCCTTCTTCCAGAATGGATTACTACCTTAATAGTGGAGACGCTGTACTCTGGAGCCCAATCGCTACCGGGAATGCGCATAAACATCGCAAAGGGTATAATCTGTATTGGCCGATCTCCTTAAATCCGTTCGACATCTATAGGAATATGGAAGGTATATCTTTCGACCATGTTCTGAATCCTACTACTTTTTATAACCTTAGAATTACTCATACCCGCGTCAAGAATTCAGCCCTGGATATTCCTCGTTCGTCATATCGGGATACAACGACCCTTAGATATTTCGGTAATACACCGGTTGATGAAGTGCCTTATGGATATTGGTATGAAGGTGGCTATAAATCATCGACAGATGGTATGTTGTACTCCGGTATTGGTGCAGAAATGCGGGATTGGTCCGAGATAAATACCATCAACGTTAAATTCGATATGACCAGCCAGGTTAACAAGTATAATCAGGTAAAAGCTGGTTTCCTGGTTAACTATGATGATATTAATGAGCATACCAGAAAAGAAGACCGGAATGTTAAAACCAGTGCTACTGAGAGTAAATGGCACGAATTTCCTTACCGCGTTGGTGCTTATGTACAAGACAAGATCGAGCTTGAGGGAATGATTGCTAATTTAGGCGTGAGGTTAGATTACAACGACCCCAATACCGGTTGGTATACTATGGACAAGTATTCAAAGTATTTTAAAAGGGAATATAAGAATCTTTTAACGACACTTGCACCAACAGAACCGGCAAAAGGCCACGTGAAAATTAGCCCGCGTTTAGGAATATCGCACCCGATTTCGGCTAATGCTAAATTGTACTTTAATTATGGCCATTTTTATTCAATGCCTCGTTCCCGTGATATGTACAAGCTTGACTATGGAAGAGCTACTAATGGGATTTCCCAGATAGGTAATCCATCTGCAAATTTACCAAAAACCGTGGCCTATGAATTAGGAGTAGAGTATAATTTAATGGACATGTTTTTGCTTAGGTTAAGCGGCTATTATAAAGATGTGACTGACCAGACAGGTTGGGTAGTGTATACAAGTTATGATGGGACCATTAATTACTCGACAACAGAGAATAATAATTATCGGGATATAAGAGGGTTTGAAGTTAGTGTTGAAAAGAGATTTGGCAGTTGGATCACCGGATGGTTCAATTATAATTATATCGTGAATACTTCCGGATATATAGGAAGAAAGCATTACTTCCAGGACCCAAGAGAGCAAGCACTCTATGGGTTACAGAATCCTTACCAGGAGGTACCACTTGCTCGCCCTGTCTTCCGTGGCTATGTTCAATTCGCGATTCCTCGAGATTGGGGCCCGACTGTTGCCGGTATAAAGCCACTTGGTGCTTTTTATGTTAGCTTTCTTTATTCATGGAAAGCAGGTAGCTTTACGACATGGGATCCATTGCAGACTTATCAGTTAGTGAATAATTTACAATGGAAGGGACGAAGTAATTTGGATTTACGAATAAACAAGGGATTTACGATTGGTAGAAAACATTTCAGCTTTTTTATGGATGTTAGTAATCTGCTTAATGCAAAGAACTTGTACGGCCAAGGTTTTTCATCGAGTACGGATAGACGAAATTATTTATATTCACTTCATCTGCCTATGTATAAAGAAGAAAAGTACAAGGAAGCAGGCTTTGAAGGTGGAAATGACAAGCTGGGAGACATTAAGAGCAAAGATAAGCCTTATATCGATATGCCAAATCGCGAATTTCTTACATTTCTTTATCAAAGAAGTTTGGTTTTTGGTATAAAATTGGATTTTTAAAGGCTCGTATTCCATCTTGAAAATGTTTGACATCGTTTGAAGATTAAACAATAATAGAGAGAGGTCAATTATGAAAAAAAATATAGTCTTTTTAATTCTTATATTTTCCCTGTTCATTAGCGAGTTCGCATATTCTGCTGTTTACAAAATGATTAGAGTGGGAAGATTTCAAAGCAGGGTTTACGATCTTGGTGATCAAGGTAAATTGGCAGGTAACAACAAGTTTTGGTATTATTATTTTGACGGTTTTAAGAGAGCCGGTGTCTTTAATGCAGGCATGCAGATGGGCACAAGAGATTGGACCGATGAATACGGAAACAAATGGCCCGTCAAGATATCCGGTGCTGCCGCAGGCGGTGCTGATGAGACTGTTAACACAATGCCTGTAAAAGATGAAAATGGAATAACCATACACAAGTACATGAGATATAATCCTCCGTCAATTATTGTCGACGGCGTTATCCTGAATGAGCCGTTTCCATTGGATGGAGATGAAGTGAACCCGGATAAAATTCCCGGAACGGCCGATGTGATGGTTGAATCATGGATCAGAACATCGATGGGGATTACTATTCATCAAAGAGTTTTTGGCTGGAGCCAAACAAATCATGATGATTATTTAATATACGATTGGACGTTCATTAATACGGGAAATATAGACCCTGATGATGAAAAGGAACTCCCAAACCAGACTATAAAGGATTTTTACTTTTGGCGAGATAATATCTTTCAGGCTCCCGGAGCTCCCGGCAAGAGAGTCTGGTATAGTGCGTATGGGGAATATCCTTCAGATAGCTTAAGGTTGGTGTATGCCTATTCTGCGAGAGGTCGAACGCAGAAATACGATACCTTTGGTTTACCTTTTGGGAATGGATATCTTTCCAAACCGCATTACCAAGGGCAGACTACGCTGTACGCTGACAAATCTGCAAATGATCATTCGGACGATCCGTCTCAGCCGCAGATGACTGGGTTTGAGACTCCCGAATTGCATTGGTTGAAATTTCCGGCAGAACAAAACACACCGGAGCAGCATGCTCTCCTGTATCAGACGATGCAGTTGGGTTTTAATCCTTTTGATGGACAACCGTACATGGAGAATACATATCCGGGCACACACCATACAGTGAGAATGGATGAACAGGGTGCTAAATTTGTAAAGGACTTACCCTGGTGGGTTTGGCGTGCAACCAGTGCCGTTGCTTTCGGAGCTTATACTTTAGCACCTGGTGATTCTATTCGAATAGTATGGGCCGATGTAGAGGGAAGTATTTCGCCGGAAAAAGCATGGGAAATAGGCAAGGCATGGAAAAAAGGAACCTGTAAGCCACCTGCGGTGTGTAGCTGGAATGATGGTCAACCAGACGATAATTTGCCTCCTATCTATCAGGCACATCCTGATCTTTATGCTAAAGATAGTAAATCAACTGCGTTTAACAACTGGGCAAAAGACTGTTGGGTAGCCACAGGCAAGGATTCACTTTTCCGGAATTCGCGGAATGCCCTGTGGAACGTTCAAAAAAATTACAATATACCGATTCCGCCACCTCCCCCGTCGATCGAGGTAAAGTCGTTATCTGACAGGGTATTGATAACGTGGGGTGATGAGTCAAAAGCTGCCCTCGATTTTGCCGGCTACAGGGTTTACAGATCTGTTGGTTCACCATATTATGAAGTAAAGAACGGCACCTTTAGAGGCAAGTTTAACCGCATATTTGAGTGCGGATTAGGTACTGATCATCCTGAAGTCGTGCAGAGCTATGACGATGTTACCGCAGAGCGCGGCAAAGCATATTATTACTATGTGACTGCATTTGATGATGGAACACAAAATGATCCCGGTGTTAACGGTGAGAGGACAAGTCTTGAGAGTGGAAAATATTTGAATCTTACTACGCGACCTGCCCATTTAACCAGAGCACCAGGGAATTCTCTCTCTGACATCAGAGTGGTTCCAAATCCGTTTAATGTGGACGCTGCAAAACTACAGTACCCTGGCGAGAAAGATAAAATCATGTTTCTGGAATTGCCCCCGGTTTGTACTATCAGGATTTACAGCGAAAGTGGCGATTTAGTAAAAACATTGGAACATACCAATGGTTCCGGTGACGAACCATGGGGAGTTTTAAGTCAGGAACAATCGGTGACAGAGACAGGTCAGGTCATTGTCAGTGGGATTTATGTTGCCTATATAGAAACTCCCGACGGTGAAAGTACATTCGTAAAATTTGCTGTAATAAGGTAAAATATAGTAAAAATGGAGGTTTTTGAAATGAGAAAATTGACTTTGTTTTTAGTAATTATCTTCTTATGCACACTTTTTATCGAGCCTTCCCATGCGGGGCTTAAAAAGCTTGCTCAAACAGGACTTCAATTTTTAAAGGTCGATGTGGGGGCGCGTGGTTCTGCAATGGGGGGGGCGCTCATGATGGTTGGTGATGATGCCAATGCAATGTTCTATAATCCTGCCGGCATCGCTTTCATGCAAAATAGCGTCGACTTTTTTGTTACCAGAACCAAGTGGTTCGCCGACATCTCTTATGATGCCGGTGGAGTGGTGAAAAATATGGGTAATTGGGGCAGCATTGGTGTTAGCTTCATTACATGTGACTATGGAGACTTTATTGGCACTCGTGTGGCCACGACTGAAAAGGGATATATAGAAACAGGAATGTTAGATATAGGTGCATACGCAGTAGGTTTTACCTATGCAAAATCATTAACGGACAAGTTCACAGTAGGTGGTCAGATTAAATTTGCAATGCAACATTTGGGCGAAAATCTCCTGGAGAATGGTGAATCTATTGATAACAAAGTTTCCGGTCTTGCTTATGATTTTGGAACTGTATTTTATCCGGGATATAAGAGTCTCAGGCTGGGAATGAGCGTCAGGAATTTTTCGCCCCAATTTAAATATCAGACGACTGCATTCCAATTGCCGTTAACATTTACTATCGGCTTTGCAATGGATATCCTTGATTTTATGGGTGAACACCAGAATTCTTTATTAATTGCTTTTGATGCCGTACATCCACGAGACTATACGGAAAGAATTCATGTCGGCGGCGAATACTGGTTTATGAATATGTTCGCAATTCGAGCCGGTTATAAATTTAATTACGATGAGGAAAGCTTAACCGGCGGCGTTGGTTTTAAGAGTAATCTCGGCGGAATTGATGTCAAAATAGGATATTCTTACTCGGATTTTGGTGTATTTGATGCTGTAAACAGGATATCTTTGGGGATTACATTTTAAAAAAAGCCAATAATATTGGCTTTCCTTGAGGGAAATGATAGCATCCCATCATTTCTCTCTCCTTTACCCAGAGTCCCTCTTCTGCGTTACGCGGGGGAGGGGCTGGGGGTAAAAAAGCAAGTGTGTTCCCTTAAAAACACATTTTCAGCAATGCCACCGCTCCCGCACCCTCAAAACTATCAAAAAATGGCGACAGCAACGCCAGCTTTTCGATTTTTCCAAAGTACCTTGCCGCAAAGTAAATACTTATGCTCCCGCCCTGGGAAGTACCCGCCATATATACGGGATTTAGGTTTTGTTATTATGTTCCAAAGTCCCTTTCCTTCGGCATGGGTTATACTCAAGCAGGTTCAAGAATAGGGTTATCCTGTGGTTGAACGTTTACACCTTTAATCAAAAATCATAAGCCAATTATTACTTTAAAAAGAATGCTCGGTGTATAACGAATGATTTGAATTATCAGCATCGTTGAGAATTAATCCGACGGGAACCTTCAACTGTTCTGGTGTAAATACTGTCAAATAAGCTTCTGCATTTAAAATCTGCAAAGCAATAAAAGAAACAGGCACGTACTGTAAAATACTCGTTTTGCCACAGCCGATTTTAACACGATCCGACTCAAGTTTATTAAAGTTGGTGGACAGATCAAAGAACTTTCCACCAGGATTAAAGTTCATCTCGGTTCCGCCTATGTGTATTAGAATGAATTTCAAAAAATACACGCCTCGCTGAGCGGGTAGCATCTAACCCTGTAACTTCGATGTTCTTTTACAAACATCGCTCTTGTTGCGCCTTGCTTTTGCCGCAGAGAGTGGTGATTTTGAAAATTTATGAATTATGCAGGTTAGTTTGTAACAATATTTTTTAACCATGTGCTTTGTTCCATCTTTGCGGCAAAGGTTTTATTCGGACTTTTGCTCTGGCAAATTAAGGGAAAAGAATTTAAAAGCTGCAAAATGCTTGATTCCTATGGATACCTTTTTTACATTCCAACTTCTCAAACAGGCGTTGTATTGAGCGATGTAAAATGAAGTTATTCCAAGTAGAGAGTACCAGGTTGATGGTGCTTGCAAAAATGAATCAGTAATCTTTTAAAGGAGAATAATCTATGAAATTTCACAAACTTTGCATCCGGGATAAAGACGAGTTGATGTTTGGTCTGGCTCCACATCCGGTCAAAACCAATCGAGGACTGGAAATTGGCGGCGGTCATGTTTACACCGAGCTTAATTTTACATTACCGCCCATGAAGGTGAATCAAGGGACATTGCCCGAGATTTCCAAAATGTACAAGACCATCGTAACAGAGGCTATTGAAAGAGCGATCCATCTCGACTCCAAAGGCGTTATCTTTGAATTCGAAACGTTGCTTGAGATGACTCTTAATCCGGATATAGGCGTGGAACTCGTCAAAGTGATGAACGATGTTTGTGAAGAGAATTTTCAAAAGAACGGATTCAAAAGCGAAATCCGATTAACGCCCAATGATATCCGTGATTATGAGCGCCCGCCCAAGATGCGTACCGGACCGTACATTGAAAAAATTCTCGAGCTGTTTGACCGGGGCGCCGAGAGTGGCGGCAACCTTCTTTCCATTGAAAGCACGGGCGGCAAAGAAATTTTTGATGATGCTGTTATGATGTGCGATATGCGCCAGTGTATTTTTTCTTTATCCGTACTCGGAATTCGAGACATGAAACTTTTGTGGGAAAATATTGTCAAAATTGCTCGCACGCGTGGGAAAATTGCCGGTGGTGACACGGCGTGTGGCTTTGGCAATACAGCCATGGTACTGGCGGAGAAACAATACATCCCTAAAATTTTTGCCGCCATTGTACGGGTGGCGACTGTGGTGCGCTCTCTCATTGCTGTTGAGCAGGGTGCAACCGGTCCCGATAAAGATTGTGCTTATGAAGGTCCTTTTCTCAAGGCCATTACCGGAATTCCAATTTCCATGGAAGGCAAGACGGCGGCCTGCGCTCATTTCAGTGCGCTTGGAAATATTTCAGGCGCGTGTGCCGATATGTGGAGCAACGAGTCTGTACAAAACATCAAATTGCTCAGCGGCATGGCTCCGACTGTTTATCTGGAACAACTGGAATATGATGTGCGCCTGATGAATACGGCATTAGACAAAGATCGAACAGCAGCACGAGCGCTTCGCGATTTGATGGTCGACTCGGATGCTTATGGTGATCCGCAGGCACTTATTCTTGCACCGGAAAATGTTATCACCATTGCACAAGAAATTGTAAAAGGAGAAACCTATCTCCAGGCCACAATTAACGGATGTCTCAAAGCTTTGGATATCATTGAAGAAGCAGTGAAGGAAAATGCTCTCAAGCTGGAAGAAAGAGAAAAATCCTGGATTAATAAAATTCGCGATGAGATAATTAGTATCCC
>JAACEJ010000677.1 GCA_011682565.1 Actinomycetota bacterium
CCCAGCCTGTTTTCGCATTGCCCCCTCACGGATGATGATCATATACTGCTTAACTTAACGGCAGTGAAGCTGCAGCTTGGGACGGAGAGGAGTATTACACAAAGCATGGTGGACAACGCGATCCCGAAATGTCGCTGCGCTTATTTGCCGCCGCCTGAGAGCATAGATAAAAAATGAAACATAGCCCTGTGGCTGGTAGGATTTTGCCGCCAGTTCCTCTGTTAACAGCACAAGGTTTTCTTCGAGATGATGCATAAATTTTTGCACATTCGCCTTGTGGTATGTTTTCAAGAACTTTACAAAGTTCGCCCCCCGCAACAGTGTTCTGCCCTTGAGAAGCGGAGCTTCCCGAGCTACTTCCGTCCCAAGCTGCAGCTTGAGAGGAAAACACAAACTCCGCCGCGTTTCTCCACGCGGATAGGCGGCCATTTTAGCCTGTCCGGATCATAAGTAGTGTCTGTACGAAAAGTACTTTTATGATAATTTTGCTTAAAAAACGTTTGCCCAGTCCCTATGAATGCTCCGATAAAAATTAATCTTGGTTTATTATTTGAAGGATTGGATAAAATATTTACTAAAAATCAGCGTTTTGTTACTTTTTCAAGATAACAAGACGTACTTCTCCCATGGCTATTTTTTAAAGCTAATCTATGATTATGCTGACTTGCGATAGCTTTTGTTCTTTTCTATTTCAAGTCTATCTTGAGCGAGTAATATATTGCCAAGTTTGTGAAGATTATATGCTAAGATGCCGATGCTTGTATAGTTTTTAAAATTTGGCAAGCCTTTATCAGGACATCGATTTAAGCCATGGTGTTCCAAACAATTAATATCAGATTCTATCATTGCATGCTGTCGACGTAAAACTTTAAAACTTGAACTATGTTCGCGCTGGTATTCGCTTTTATTTAATCTACCTTTTTTGGGTATGACCAAATTTTTAACCGAAGCCTTTAGTTCTTTAAAATTCTTGGGACTCCAAAAGCCTTTATCAAAACTTATACTGTCTATGTTGGCCCAAGTCGATAATAACTCTTTTGAAATAGTTACAGCAATGTCAACGTCTTGTTCTTTTTCCAGAATCTTGTGATTTAAAATAAATCCATATTGGCTCGTGCTGACAGCAAGAGGAAGTCCCAATTCTACTTTATTACCCGCTTTACCTTTTTTTATCCATCTTGTATAGGGTTCAAAAAGGGAAAAGACTTTTTCTTGATGAGGAATTTTTTCATCTAATATGATACGTCGCCGAACCAGGTTAATATGTTTGCGAAGATGATCGGTAAAGTACTGTAATTCTATTAATTTCGATAGTTGCAACAAGTCGTTTGTGTTTTGCAGTTGAAAAAGATTTTGCGATTCATCAAGTTTTTTACTTAATTTTTCAGCCCTGGATAAATAGTCTAAAACAGCATTTTGCCCTTTTGGCTTTAGTCTTCCGGCCCCAACTGATAGCTTTGCTGCGTTGCGAAAAGATGCCTTTAATTGCTTTTTTAAATACTCGCTTTTTCGCCAGCCGGAACCCGGAAGGGCATTATAAAGGTCACCGGCGATTTCAATACATTTACGACCTGCATCCCATAGTAAATTGAGGTCTGTGGGAAAATGGACATTTGTTTCTAATACATAAGTGTCAACCTTGATATTTAATTTCTCGTTTTTTTTTACCAATTGATGCCCCGTGTCGGCAACCATTTGATATATCCGGGTTATTGTTTCTTCGTCAACTAAACCGACATTGTCAACCAGGGTTTGACGAGGATATCGTTTCAAGTTATCACCGAATCTTGAAATACCCAGTAATGCTCTGACCAGACTATCATAGTTGGCGATATGTTCCAAGCGATCATAATCGGCGTCCAAAGTAAGGCGAACACAGGCAAATATTAATATTTCCCATAGACTCATCCCTGGACGTCCCATTCTTTTATTTGTCTGTACCTGTTGTTCTAGCAAAGAAAACACTTTATTATTTAAGGATGAATCAGAATAAATATATTGCAGTGCACGTAATACAGGCGGGAGTTCGTCACGACTTTTTGTTGGAATTTTTACTTTGTCAATTGGCGTTGCTCCAAACTCAAGTTGAACTTCGAATCGTTTACGCATGATATGATAATACCTGATTTTTGAATGTTCATTTTAAATATTAGAGTTACACCAAATTTACAAATTAATTGACACTTTTCAAACGATTTTATCGATGTATGAATCTAATTTTTAATGA
This sequence comes from Actinomycetota bacterium, assembly GCA_011682565.1. Lineage (GTDB taxonomy): Bacteria > Zhuqueibacterota > Zhuqueibacteria > Residuimicrobiales > Krinioviventaceae > Hydrothermomicrobium. The sequence continues at coordinate 2,228 of JAACEJ010000677.1, forward strand.
TTTATACTTTTTCGGACAGACACTAAGTAACACCCAATCCCGCCTGGCCGCGCGGGCACAATTTGCCGCGCGAATGCGGGTGATCTGGATTGCCCTCAAGTTTGGTAATTTTTCCATTGCGCACCTTGGCAATCAAACCGCAGCGCCAAACGCACATTTCATAAAATGAGTAGACTTTGCCATTTGGGATGGTCGGTCGAACCACGTCCCCGTACTTGGCGGCACAGGCTTGCAATTTATCGAAACCCGAACCTGCGGCTACGGCTGCACCGGCGCCTGCGGCGGAAAGTCCGGGGAATTTACGTCGCGACATAGAATATTGAATCACATCACTCATGTGTTTAGATGAAACAACTCCGGGATTGTAATGGAACCGAGGTTTCCGGCAATATATGTCGGGTTGATATTTGTCAGCATCGGCAGTCCCAGGTCTTTTAAAAGATAAATGAACGGCATTGCGGTGATAAGAGCAGCTATAAATTTTTAAAAAAATTAGATGCAAGAAAAATCGATCTGCCGAAGGAAATGGAGAATTATAAAAAGGAATGGTTTGTAAATATCAATTCCAGGC
>JAACEJ010000678.1 GCA_011682565.1 Actinomycetota bacterium
ACAGCTTGATATGCTGTACAACAGCTTTTTAGAAAATCAAATTGAACCAACCCTGCTCAAGCAAATCGTCGATTTAAGTTCCAAAGTGGAAAAGAAATTCAGTAATTTTCGCCCTGCAATTCATGGCAAGAAAATGACCAATAATGAAATCGACGAAATTTTAAAAAAAGAGACCGATTCCAGCAAAAGAAAGGATGCCTGGATCGCAAGCAAACAGGTTGGCCCTGTAGTTGCGGATGATATTATTCAACTGGTCAAACTTCGAAATAAAGCTGCCAGAAAACTGGGATTCGATAATTTTCACACCATGTCTTTAACTACAGCGGAACAAAAAGTAGGCGAGCTGGATCAAATTTTTGCAGAACTCTATGATCTCACGCAGGAGCCGTTTACCAAACTCAAAAGCGAACTGGACAGTATTCTGGCGGAAAATTATGGTGTCGGCGTCGAAGGCCTGATGCCCTGGCATTATCACGATCCGTTTTTTCAGGATGCACCGCTGGTTTACAATCTCGATCTCGATACTTATTATAAAGATAAAGATGTAAAAGAACTGGCGAAGAAATTTTACGCCTGCATCGGTATGCCCGTCGAGTCTATTCTAAAAAAAAGTGATCTTTATGAGCGGGAGGGCAAAAATCCTCACGCTTTTTGTACAGATATTGACCGCGAAGGAGATGTTCGCATTCTCGCTAATTTGGAAAATAACGAGCGTTGGATGGAGACCATTTTACATGAACTGGGGCATGCGATTTACGACAAATATCAAGACCCCAAAACCCCTTACCTCCTTCGTACGTCGGCACACATTTTCACCACCGAAGGCATTGCCATGTTCTTTGGCCGTTTGAGCCGCAACGGTGCGTGGATGCAGGAAATGCTGGGATTATCAGACCTGGATCGCAAAAAAATTGATAAAGTAAGCGTAAAATATGCACGCATGAAACAGCTTATTTTCGCGCGCTGGGCCATGGTTATGTATAATTTTGAAAAAGAACTTTATGCAAATCCAGACCAGGACCTGGATGCACTGTGGTGGCAGATGGTAGGAAAATATCAACTGGTCAAAAAGCCCAAAGGACGTACAGCACCGGACTGGGCGGCAAAAATTCATTTCACTATTGCGCCGTGTTACTATCACAATTATTTATTGGGAGAAATGTTTGCTTCACAACTTCATCATTACCTTGTTCACAATGTTCTCATGTTGAATTCTGATAAAGATGTAAGTTATGTAAATCAAACCAAAGCAGGAAATTACATCCATGACCACGTCTTTAAAGCCGGTGCAATCTATCGCTGGAATGAAATGATACACCGGGCAACGGGAGAACCGTTAACAGCAAAATATTTTGTTGAACAGTTTGTCGATTAGCTACTCCTCCGCATTACGTTCTTTTTATGCGTATATACAAAGAAACGAAATAATGCTGCACTTTTAAAATCGGTATACAATCATGCGACAATCCGGACGAGAAATGCGCACAGTAATGCGCGATGGAACGGAAAAACATATCAATCCGTTTACGGGAACAGAGGTCTGGTTTATCCCCGGTCGGGGGAACAGACCCATTTTCACTAACAATTCTCAAAAGCCGGAAAAAATAGAACGACAAGAACCTGAAGGATATTGTAATTTTTGTCCTGCAAAATATGGGTCCACTCCGCCGGAAAAAGCACGCCTGGTATTTGAAGACGGCCGATACATTTACCGTGACCGTCTTAACTATAATGATATCATGCATAACATCGCTGAATTCCGCAGAATTCCGAATCTCTTTGAAATTGTTACCATTAATTACTGGAAGGAGAATTTTAAATACCGTCTTTCCGACAAAAATCTGAAATGGAAGGAAAGATATCTCTCCACACAAGGAGGACGGGAACACGTTCTCTCGATCATTGATTTAAAACTAAAGTACGCCGGGAAAAAAAACGAAATCAAATCACTTTCGTTCGACGAAAAGATCGATATGGCGGATGCCTTTTTCGGCGGCGGTCACGAACTTGTAATTCCGAAAAGGCATTACGTCCCGGGAGCAGAATACGCTTCTCAAATGTCGTCAAGCGGAGAGTTGGGAGTTGAAGGCCATTTTCAGTATTTCAAATTTACCATTCTGTCGATGGAGGATATTTACAGAAACAATCGTTATGCACGCTATATCTCTGTCTTTCAAAACTGGCTGAAAGAGGCGGGCGCTTCATTCCCGCACCTTCACAAACAACTGGTGGCGCTGGATGAGTGGGGCGTTTCGGTTGAACGGGAAATAAAAATGGCGGCGCAAAACCGGAATATGTATAATGATTACGCTGCCAATTTCGCCGCCTATAATAATTTTGTAATTTGTGAAAACGACTACGCCATGGCTTTTGTGGATATTGGCCATCGCCATCCTACTGTGGCGGTCTATTCAAAAAGCATTAACTGCCGTCCGGCAGAGCACGCGGATGAAGAATTACGGGGATTCAGCGATATTGTTCAGGCCATTCATCTGGCCACAGGAGCACATATTTCCTGTAATGAGGAATGGTACTATATGCCGCGCGACAGTGTCATTCCCATGCCCTGGCACGTGCTGATAAAATGGAGAGTGAATATAGCCGCCGGATTTGAGGGCGGTACAAAAATTTACGTCAATCCCGTTTCGCCCAATACCCTCCGGGATCAGATCGTGCCGCGATTATTTGAGTTGAGAGCTCAGGGGAAAATTGCCGGTTTTCAGATTGCAGAAGAATGCCCTGTAAAACCGAACTCCCTGGACTATTATAAAAATAAAATAGGCCAGATGAGTGAGATG
>JAACEJ010000103.1 GCA_011682565.1 Actinomycetota bacterium
AAGCAGATAACGGAAATATTTACCGAAAAACAGTTGAACAAGGCAGTGGTAAAAAAAGCCTATACGTTTGAGAGCAGTGTGTTTTACGGAAATGCGGAGGGAACATTCCTGAGGCAACCGCTCCCAACCGAGGCTCAGTTTTCACCCGTTTATGCTATCATGGCCAGAGATTTCGATTCAGACGGCGTGAAAGATCTGCTCCTGGCCGGAAATTCCTATGGCGTTAAACCCCAACTCGGAAGGTATGATGCAAGCTATGGCACTCTGTTAATTGGAAATGGTGCAGGCGGCTCTACCCCATTGGATGGTTCTTATCCAATGGAATTTACTGCCGCGTCCGCTCTTAAGAGTGGATTATCATTGACCGGCCAGGTTCGAGACATGGTTTCTCTTACTTATCGAAATTTAGGGGGTGGGATAAAACAGGTCAGCCGTTTTGATGACACTACTCCTGGCTCATCAGCGTTGACGACACCTGAAATGTCAAAGTCGTATATCCAACCCCATAAACACGAGGTGATTATCATTGCAAAGAATGATGACCGAATTCAGATTTATGAGATTAAGGCCAGATAATCTTTAATCAATAGCTCAGTCAATAAAATATCGCTTGCAAAAACAACGGAAAGCGCCCGATGACGAAAAATGCTATTCATTACTTTTTGATTGTCTTGGCGCTGACAAAAACTGCGGTTTCACAAACAGGCATTGGAGAGGTCACGGCAATTGAGCTGACTGATAATAAACTCTCACTGCATGCCGGTTCTGAAATTGTCGTCTTCCAGGTTTGCCTGCCAAATGTTATCAAAGCTAATTATCTGCCACAAGGGGTTAAAGATTCTTCTACTTTAGTCATCGGTAATACCGATTGGTCTGTCATTCCTGCGTCGTTCGATACGACTGCTAATCCTATTGTGATTCAAACCAATAAACTCACCGTAGAAATTTCGCGCGCACCCTTACGCTTTCGCGTTCTTGGGGCAGACGGCAGAGAACTTTTACGCGAACGAATCGATGAGGGATTCTTTTCGCAGGGAGTCAAGCTGAACGTCGCAGGAAGCAACTTTTATGGAATTCACAATGCTCAATCTGGAAGTCTGTCTCGAAACGACGGCGGATATATCGAGGCAGGCCGTCAAGGTCAGGGAGGCGCGCCGTTTGTGTGGACCACGGACGGATATGGGTTGCTGATGGACATCGATGGCGGCCGGGTCACAATCAATAACGGTATGATGAATTTTCTAAAAGATAAAGGCGGAAAGCGTGACATCGAGCTTTACGTCATTGCAGGGACGCCTCGTGAAATCTTTTCAGGTATGACTGCTGTCTCCGGTCGCGCGCCACTCTTTCCCAAATTCGCTTATGGATTTCTGAATACCGAATGGGGGATAGATCAGGATGAGCTTTTGGAAGACGTGAGAACCTATCGCGAAAAAAAAATCCCCATCGACGCCTATATCCTGGACTTCGACTGGATGGACTGGGGCAGCGACAATTATGGCGAGTTTCGCTGGGGGCCTAAATTTCCGGATGGAGCGAGCGGTGCCCTCAAAACGACGCTCGATTCATTGGGCTTAAAGCTCTTCGGTATCAGAAAACCTCGCGTGCATGTGAACACGCAACAGGGCCAGGAAGTGCAGAGCAACGGTCTGTTCTTCGATACGGTCACGGATTATTTTTCCGGCAAACAAGTATGGCGGCTCGATTTTCGCAAGCCCGAAACCAGAAAATGGTATTGGGAGACTTTTGTCAATCAAGGCGACGCTTTCAACAAAGGCATCATCGGCTATTGGAATGACGAGGCTGACGAATACGGCGGCAACATGATGTTCATGCAGATGCAACGCGCCAACTACGAAGGGCAACGAAGCTACAACAATCAACGTGTCTGGTCGATTAATCGCAATTTCTATCTCGGTGCTCAGCGCTACGCCTACAGCCACTGGTCGGGTGACATTTCCACAGGCTTTTCGTCGATGGCCAGGCAGCGATTGTTCATGCTCAGCAGCATCAACCTCGGATCGACGTGGTGGGGCATGGACATCGGCGGTTTCAACGGCACACCGACGCCGGAAAACTACATCAGGTGGATGCAGTTCGGTGCCTTTGTTCCGGTTTACCGCGTGCATGGTGTTTTTAATGAAGAGCGTGAGCCCTGGAATTATGGGTCGAATGCCGAGCGCATCGCCAGGCGTTACATTGAAATGCGTTATAGATTGTTGCCTTATATCTACTCTTCTGCCTGGGATAATCATCAAACCGGTGTGCCAATCGTGCGCCCGCTCATTTTCGATTACCCTGATGATACTCGAATCACCAATCTGACTTCCGAGTGGTTATTCGGCGATGACTTGCTCGTGCATCCTGTCGTCAGCGCCAATGCCCGGACTGCGAGCATCTATCTGCCTGAAGGCAAATGGATTGACTTCCACAGCGGAGATATTTATACAGGTCCGAATACGATTACCGTACCGGTCACCCTCGAGGATATCCCCGTCTTCGTCACAGCCGGCGCAGTTATTCCGATGGCGCCCATTGCCCAGTACGTTGGCGACCCGGCTTCACCTCAGGATGTTTTGTACTTGGAATGTTATCCTGAAGGCGCGAGTGAATTTGTGCTTTACGAAGACGACGGCATCACCTACGACTATGAAAACGGCAATTATTCAACAACAAATATAGGCTTTGAAGATGATGGCTCAGTTCAGAGCCTGGCCATTAGCGGCCGTAACGGTCCCTTTGTTCCGGTGGAACGCGACTATCAGGCCGCGTTTCATTTACTTGCGGAAAAACCCGGGCAAGTGCGCGTCAACCTTTCTGTCATTAGAGAAACAACTCTCGATTCCTTGTCGAACGGTTTGCGCGATGTTTGGGCTTTTGATGCGCAAAGCAAATCGTGTCTGGTTAGAATTCAGGATGACGGCACGCCTTTTACCATTTTTGTGACTCGCGGGCCCGACGCTGTCCCGCCAGGTGTTAACTCGGTTTTTTGCGCGAGTCCAGACAGCGTCATCGTTCGGTTCACGGAGAGGGTGTTGCTGGACAACAGTGAAAACAGCGCAACTAACAAACTGAATTACCGAATCTCAAATGGCATCAGTGTTTTGGCTGTCAACGCATTTCCTGATGAAAAATCCGTGGCATTGCTGACCACGCCTCATGCCGTGAATGAGAAATATAGCATCGAGATATCTAATATCGCCGACCAAAGTAATCAAAAAAACGTGATGGCACCGGTTACTAAAATCTATACTTGTGCGGCAACGCAAACGCTTGTTCTTCAATACGGCCTCGCTGGCTACAATGGCGTCAGCGATGCGCATATTGCGGAGTATTTTCCGGACCGTAATATGGGTGGAAATCCGCTGTTTGAAGCCGGTAGATTTGATGGAGGAAATAGCAACGACGACAAGTCGATGTTGATTCGATTCGATCTTTCGATTACCGATTTGGACGATCCTGCACGCATCGCTCAAGCGAACCTGGTTTTGTCCCTGGCCGAAACGCGCAACGGTGAGGCCGACAAGCAACTCGCGGCCTATCGCCTTTTACGAGATTGGAATGAAGGTGCAGCAAATGACGGCATCGACGGCAGGCCGGCGCAGACAGGAGAAGTGACATGGAACAGCGCATCGCACACGATTATGCCCTGGAGCGCTCCTGGCGGCGACTTTGTGCAATCGTTTGCTGAGGTCGTTACTGTCGGTGCGAACCCCGGCGCTGAGTATACGTGGGACATCACCCAGATTGTCAAGAACTGGACCGCTCTGCCAGACAGCAACTTCGGCATCATCTTGCGGGAGCCAGCGCCAAGCCATCAAAACGGCACCAAGGTCTTTTATGCCTCCGAATATGAGGAAATATCGCTGCGTCCGAAACTCAAAATCCGTCTCTTACCGGCAACGCGTTTTGAAAATAGCAGAGATACTATCCCTGATGAATTCGTACTATACCAGAACTACCCCAACCCGATTCAGGTGAACAATGCGCACCGGTATAGCTCTCATACAATGATTCGTTACGACCTCCCCGTAAGAAGCAGAGCCTCACTAAAAGTCTATAACGTCCGCGGTCAGGTGGTTGCGACGCTTGTCGACGGTTGGCAGGAAGGAGGCCGCTACGAGATTCCCTTTGAACTTGCAGTCTTACCGAGCGGGTTCTATCTCTATCGCCTCAAAGCCGGAGACTTTGCGCAAAGCAGAAAACTTCTTATCCTGCGATAAAATAATGTGACTGGACATTGGACTGAGAGGCGGTTATCATTAATCTCTTTGCGAACTTTACTAAAAAACAATTGGAGAAAGTCTATCAGAGAAACTTGTAAAAAATCCCAAAATGTCATTGCGAGCGAAGCGAAGCAATCTGGATGTCGGCTAAGGTACAGTTTTTTAAAGATCGCTTCCCCGATAATTCGGGATAAACTCGCGCTCCGCTCCTCGCGATGACATGCTTTTCGACTTTTTACGAATTACTTATATATAAGGGGTTGGAATTAAATAACATGGATATTTTTAATCTTATCAATATTAAGGAATAACGACTTATGAAGCAAAAACGGACAACTTATTTTATCTCAGCCCCTAAACGACCTTCGAATCTGAATATCAGGTTAAGGCATCTCTTTATCCTCATCTGGATGGGAGCCATTATTGTTCAAAGTTCCTGCCGGCAAAAAGATTCTATCCAACCCCTGTTTGAGAAGCTTACTCCTCAGGAAACCAACATCGCCTTTGAGAACACCCTTGATGAAGAACCCCTATTCAATGGCATTAATTATCTCTATTTCTATGATGGCGGAGGAGTAGCAGCGGGCGATATAAACAACGACGGTCTGACAGATATTTATTTTATCGCCAATATGTATCCTAATCACCTGTATGTAAATAAAGGGGATTTTAAATTTGAGGATATTACGGAAGCGGCTGGCGTGGGAGGGGGAACGGAAGGGTGGTCTACAGGCGTTACCATGGCCGATGTCAATGGGGATGGATTCCTGGATATATACGTGTGCCGGTCGAATTATCTGGGCAGAAAAGGCGCAAATCAGTTGTTCATAAACAACGGGGATTTGACCTTTACTGAGAGCGCTGAGGAATATGGACTCGATTTCGTTGGGCTCTCGAGACAGGCGGCCTTCTTCGATTACGATCTGGATGGATATCTGGATATGTACCTCTTGAATCACTCGGTGCATTCAAAAGGGACCTATCGCCCTGCCGGCAAGTTACGATATACCCGCGATGCCGAGGCCGGGGATAAGTTATACAAAAATGAAGGAGGACGTTTTGTCGATGTCTCGACGGAAGCGGGGATTTATGGAAGCGCTCTTGGGTATGGATTAGGCGTGGCGATTGGCGATATTAATTGGGATGGGTATCCGGATATTTACATATCCAATGATTTTCATGAGGAAGACTATCTCTATTACAACAACGGAGACGGAACGTTTACCGAAGCGATGAAACTTTCTATGGGACACGTCAGCAGCGCATCCATGGGAAATGATATGGCGGATTTTAACAATGATGGTCTGCTGGATGTTGTGGTGTTGGATATGATGCCTGAGAAAGAGGAAATTCGCAAATCGTCAGTCAGCGCTGATCCCTATGATATTTATGACATGAAATTGCAATACGGATATTATTACCAGTTACGCAGGAATACGCTGCAATTGAATAGAGGACCTGCCATTAATAACAATTCTATAAAGACGACAGTCCATCTGTTCAGCGAAATCGGACCACTGGCAGGCATTTATGCCACCGACTGGAGCTGGACCCCCCTGTTTATTGATCTGGATAATGACGGCTATAAAGATTTATTCATCAGTAATGGAATTTTTCACCGGCCCAATGATCTGGATTATCTGCATTATATCAAACAAAATGAAGTCCAAATGCAGTTAGGTGACCGGGGCGACCAGGAGAGTCTCACCCCTATAGAAAAGGACCATCTGGCCGACTTGGTCCGGCACATGCCCAGTGTTCCTGAAGCCAATTATGCCTTTCATTCTCAGGGAGATCTCACTTTCATAAATCGCGCATCAGAATGGGGGCTTGGCGATCCGGGTTTTTCGAGTGGCGCAGCGTATGCAGACTTTGATAATGACGGCGCCATGGACCTGGTAGTGAACAATGTCAATTCTGCGGCCGCGATTTATAAAAACATCCTCTATCGAGGAAGGAATCTAAAACCCAAGATATCCAATATCCCTGAAGGCAAGGGACAAAACAACTCCAACTATCTCAAAGTGAGGTTAAGCGGACGGCGTCCCAATGCGTTCGGGATTGGCGCCAAAGTAGTTCTTCATTATAAAGATAAAATATTTTTACAGCAATTAATGACCACCAGAGGCTTTCAATCCTCGGTGGAACCGGTGTTGAATTTCGGTCTGGGAAACATTGGCATTCTTGATTCCCTGGAAGTTATCTGGGCTACCGGTGAATGCCAGGTGTTGAACAATCTTCCGGTTAATCAAACCATCACACTGAATCAAACAGACGCCACAACTGCTTACACCTATCGACCCCGGAGGAATGATCAGCCGATATTCCGGGATATTACCAGAGAAGTACAGCTCGACTATTCACACCACGAAAATAAGTTCATTGAATTTAATCGGGAACCGTTCATCCCGCATCTCTTATCCACTGAAGGCCCGGCTTTCGCCGCAAAAGATATTAACGGTGACGGCCTGGTAGATTTGTATCTTGGCGGCGCAAAACTTCAGCCGGGCAGTATTTTTCTACAGAACCCGCAGGGAGGATTTGAAGCCGTCAGGGATTCTGTGTTTATTAAGGACAACCGCAGTGAAGATGTGGATGCCGTCTTTTTCAATGCTGATGGGGATGATCTTCCCGACCTCTATGTCGTGAGCGGCGGCAATGAATTTTTTGGCAAGGCCACTCCTCTGAAGGACCGGCTTTATCTGAATGAGGGAAACGGCCGGTTTCGCAAAGCCCAGGGCATGCTCCCGGAAATTTATGCGAATGGCGCCTGTGTAAAGCCTGTTGACGTTGATAATGACGGTGATATGGATTTGTTTGTGGGAAGCCGCTCCCTGCCGCGTCTGTACGGTCTCATTCCCAAAAGTTATCTGCTGATCAATGACGGCCGGGGAAAATTCACTGATGAGACATTATTGCGAGCGCCTGGGTTATCCAAAGTTGGGATGGTTACCGACGCGGTTTGGGTGGATTTGAACAAAGACTCCTACCAGGATCTCGTCGTTGTGGGTGAATGGATGCCGGTAACGGTGTTTTACAATCAAAATGGTAAATTCGTCGATGTCACCCGGAAATATGGACTTCAAAACACGCATGGCTGGTGGGAAACAGTGGCTGCGGCAGATTTTAATCAGGACGGATACGTTGACCTGGTAGCCGGAAACCTGGGATTGAATTCCATTCTCAAGGCCAGCATGGATAAACCGGTACAACTGTTCATCAATGATTTTTCAGGAAATGGAAGGCCGGATCAGATTCTCACATATTACAATGGCGAAAAAGCCTATCCCATGGCATCACCCGAGCAGATGTTTACACATATCCCCGCTTTACGCGCCAAATACGCTACAAACGCAGATTATGCAGGAGAATCTATTCAGGATATTTTTACCAGTGAGCAGTTAAAAGCTGCCACAGTCCGCACGGCGACTGTATTCGCTTCCACTCTGCTTATGAATACTGGAGATGAAAAATTTAACCTGACGCAACTGCCGGTTAAGGCCCAGTTCTCACCGATATATTCGATACTGATCGACGATTTTAATAAAGATGGCTATCAAGATATGCTGTCAGGCGGCAATTTCTACGGCGTGGCTCCGGATCAGGGAAGATATGACGCCGGTTATGGATGTTTACTTTTTGGCGATGGTACAGGAACATTCGCACCGGTCAGTCTGCAAAACAGTGGATTTGTGGTCACCGGAGAAATTCGTCAAATCAAGTCATTTCAGACTGCTTCCGGCGAAACACGGGTCATGGCTGCTCGCAATAATGACACCGTAGTGGTTTTTAAGAGGATGGACGAAGCTCGTTAGATAACAATCTATATGGCGCGCCCTGCAAAAGACTCACCTCTGCGATGACCTGCAGGTCTCACGTCGAGCAGTGCGTCAGAGTTGTTGGGCCATTATAGTTCCAAGACTACTGAAATATATACGCACGTCTCAAAAAAGGCTATTGATAGAATCAGGAATCCTATTGATGATTTTTTTGAACAGGACTAGTATAATTTTAAAAGAAATATATGAACAATACGCCAATTTGGGCGGATAAGAACAATGGAATATACACACACGTTACCGCCAATAATATAAAAAGATACAGCACTGGAAATATAAACATAATAATAGTAGAGTGATATGTTACAAAGAGATAACGAAATTGAAAAATGGAATAAGTTTTATAAAATTGGAGGAATTAGTGCCATTTTGATTGTACTGTTAATTCCTATACAGATTTTTATATTTATTAAATTTCCACCACCGGAAAATACATTAGGATTTTTCGAATTATTTGACAAAAACTGGTTTTTAGGACTGTTAAGTCTTGACTTGCTCTATATTTTTAGTAATACTTTGCTTTTATTGGTATATCTTGGATTATTTTCTGCGTTGAGACATACAAATTTTGCGTACATGTTGATAGCTATTGTGATTGGATTTGTCGGGATTACAGCATATTTTTCATCGACGGTTTGTTTTGAGATGCTATCTTTGAGTAAACAATACCAATTGGCAGAATCAATAGAGGTTAAAAATCAATTAATTGCCGCAGGTCATAATTTTCTGGCTACATATAAAGGAACAGCCTTTGATATTTATTATGTTTTCAATGCCATTTCATTAATAATTATTTCGAGAGTAATGTTTCAAGACAAAAAATTTAATAAGACAGAGGC
>JAACEJ010000679.1 GCA_011682565.1 Actinomycetota bacterium
CCAATGAAACTCTTGAAACTCTTTATTTTTTTCATAATGATCATTTTAACAGGGTTCGGTTGTACCTCTAAAAAAGGAGTGCAAAAGACCAAAATTGCCCTGGTCATGAAAGCCGGCAGCAATCCCTTTTTTGCCCGCATGGAAGAAGGTGCAAAAAAAGCAGCGGATTCGCTCGGCGTTGATCTTTTAGTCGGCACGATCACCAGGGAGACCGACATCAGTCAGCAAATATCCATTATCGAAAACATGATCGTGCAATCGGTAAATGCCATTCTCATTGCTCCGGCGGATTCCAAAGCCATTGTCAATGTTTTGAAAAAAGCGCAAAATCAGGGCATTCACATCATTAACCTGGATAACCGTATCGATGCGGAAACGGCAAAAGCGGCCGGACTTTCCATTGATTGCTATATCGGTGTAAATAACGAAAAAGGCGGAGAAATGGCCGGAAGCTACCTGGTTAAACTTTTGCACGGCAAAGGCAAAGTGGCCATGCTGGAGGGGATTCGCGGTGTGGATAATGCGGAAGCGCGAAAGCGGGGTTTTCTCAAAGCGATTGAAAACACGGATTGTCGGCTGGTTGCTTCACAATCCGCCAACTGGGCGCAGGATCAGGGACTTGATGTTTTTGCCAACATGCTGCAAGCCCACCCGGATATCCGCGGTCTCTTTTGTGCAAACGACATGATGGCACTCGGCGCCGTTCAGGCGATCGAACAGGCCGGGAAAACGGGGGAAATTTTTGTCACTTCTTACGACAATCTCAAGGCCGCACAGCAGGCAATTCTTGCGGGTAGACTCGCGGCAACAATCGAACAGCATCCCGAATTAATGGGATATGAAGGGGTTGTCACGGCAGATAACCTCATCAAAGGCAAAACAGTTTCCAAAGAAAAGCTGATACGCTTAGATCTAATTACAAAAGAAAAAATCGTAAAGCAAAACGACAGGTGAAATATGCCAGCAAAAATCATTGTCGTCGGCAGTTCCAATACGGATATGATTATCAAAGTCCCGCGGATTCCGGGACCGGGGGAAACAGTTACGGGCGGCACTTTTTCAACAGCCGCCGGGGGCAAAGGCGCCAACCAGGCCGTGGCTGCAGCGCGCGCCGGAGCGGATGTCACTTTTATCGCCCGTGTGGGAAATGACCGGTTCGGAGAAGAGGCAATCAGCGGCCTAAAAAAGCACGGCATAAATATCGAATACATTGTTCGCGACGAGAAGGCACCGTCCGGCGTTGCAGAAATATTCGTTGCAGAGGACGGAGAAAACAGCATTGCTGTTGCGCTCGGAGCCAACGCAAATTTGTCTCCGGAGGATATTGAAAAGGCGCGTAACAAAATTGCCGGGGCCGATATTTTGCTTTTGCAATTGGAAATGCCCATAGAGACGGTAAAAAAAACAATTCGCCTTGGAAAAGAATTGGGCATCAAGACCATCCTAAATCCCGCACCGGCATGTGAAATTGATGACGACACACTCGGGCAAGTTGCCATTCTGACGCCCAATAAATCTGAAGCAAAATCTCTCACCGGCGTTCCGGTCAAAACAGAACAGAATGCCGGCAAAGCCGCTGCTGTGCTTTTACGCAAGGGAATTCCTTTGGTGATGATAACCCTCGGGCCCGACGGCGTCCTCGTGGCTTCGCATGAGTCAATGACACGCATTCCGGGATTTGATGTAAAAGCGGTAGACACAACAGCCGCCGGTGATGTTTTTAACGGCGTGCTTGCTGTCGCCATTGCCGAAGGCAAACCATTGGATGATGCAGTGCGCTTTGCCGACGCTGCCGCCGCACTTTCCGTTACAAAACTAGGTGCACAGCCTTCAATCCCGGCGAGAAAAGAAATCGAATCATTTTTATCAGCTTGACACGTTTACCAAACCTGCGAGGTTTGGTAAATGTCGGACATAAATTTTAAAACAGGAGACACCTTGAAATTATTAATTTTGATGAGCTGTTTTTTGCTCGCGAGTATACCCGCAAAAGCAGCAAACGACATTTCGTTTTACATTGCCACAAACGGCAACGATTCCTGGACCGGAACTTTGCAGGAGCCGAACATGGAAAAAACGGATGGGCCGTTTGCAACAATTGCAAGAGCGCAGGAAGAAATTCGTAAACTAAAAGCAGAGAACAAACTGAGCAAGCCTGTCTCTGTTTTTATTCGCCGGGGAACATATTTTCTCAACAGCCCGATCATTTTTAAACCGGAGGATTCCGGTACAAAAAAATGTCCGGTTTCTTACAGCGCTTTTCCCGGCGAAAAACCAATACTCAGCGGCGGCAGGCTGATTAAAGGATGGAAACAAAAAGCCGACAATCTCTGGGAATGCGAAATCCAAGACGTTGCGGATGGGAAACGGTACTTTAGACAATTGTTCATTAATGGCGAGCGAAGATTTCGCGCGCGCACGCCCAACAAGGGCTTTTTCCGCGTGGAAGATAATCCCGGTTTACCGCCACATGCAAAATATAACACTCCGGAGAATAAATTCCAATATTTCGCCGGCGATCTCGATGCGAACTGGAGCAACCTCAACGACATTGAAATTGTCGTTCTCCATTTTTGGGTAGATACACATCTCCCGGTAAAATCCATCGACGCTGCATCGCGGCTGGTTACTTTTACCCGCAGCAGCCGGCGGAAACTGACGGATGATTTTACCAACCAGGGCGCACGTTATTACGTGGATAATGTTCTCGAAGGTATGGATCAGCCGGGTGAGTGGTACCTCAGCCGCTCCACAGGAAAGTTATACTATCTCAGCAAACCCGGTGAAGATTTGAA
>JAACEJ010000680.1 GCA_011682565.1 Actinomycetota bacterium
AGGCCCGGCGTCGATAGTGAGGTTGTTTCCGCCGAGCGTAGGGACAGGATGTTGGGGATCGAATTGAAAAGTAAGACTGCTTTCCGCCAAAGGCTGTGTATCGTCAAGGCTGCCGGATTTCGTCAGGTAAAAAGTTTGATCAACAATTTCAGGAGGCGGCCAGGTATCGGAATGAATCCATTGGCAGCCGATTTCATCGCCTTTGTCCGGATCACCTAATAAATAGTAAATGACATCCGGTTTGTTGGTGACGCCGTTTTCCGTCCCGCGCAGCCAGTGATCCAGCCATTGCAGAACATAATTGTCCAGATCGTAAGAGGCGTCGGGGTACTGCAATTGTCCCACTTGAGAACCGGATCCGGTGCTTCCATGGGTCCATGGACCCATCAGCAGTTTTTGTGCGCCAACTCCCGCGCGGCCATGCAAATGCTGAAATGCGGTGACCGGGCCTTCCGAAAAACAATCATACCATCCGCCAATGTGCAGGATAGGGATTTTAATTTTATCGGTACGCGTGAGCAGGTTCATCTTTTCCCAAATCGAGGTGTAATAAGGAAACTGTAAAAAATAAGAAATCATATACTGCGAACCTTGGCCGGTGATCCAGTTTTCGGGCAGCGATTTTCGGAATTCCCCGCCGGGATAAACAACCTGATTGTAAAAATCCGTAGGCGCAACAATAGCAACCGCACAGACGAGATTCGGATGCAGCGAGCCCACTGCCCGATACGTTGTAATTCCGCTTGCCGATGCCCCGAGTTCGCCGATCTTGCCGTTACACCAGCTTTGCTGCGTCAGCCACTCGATGGTATCATAGCCGTCCTGCAGCGCGCCCCAGCCGTCGGTGATAAAAACCGAATCCGTACCCTCGGAAGCATAGCGGCCGCGCAGGTCTTGGGTCACATAAGCATAACCCATAATTTTGAGCAGCTTAATCGTCGTCGCACTAATACCGTCACTGGTTTTGTTATACGGCGTACGATAGAGAACAACAGGATACGCGGCTTTATCATCAGGCCGAAACACATTCGTTGCCAGCTTGACGCCGTCGCGCATGGGCACCATGTATGATTCCTGGAGTTGACCGGCGAAAATGATACTAGATGGAAAGAATAAAATAAGGAAGGGATATAAATATTTTTTCATGGGAATTGACCTGTGCTTGAACAACATTGAAATTTATCAAACACAATGTATCTGAACAGGAGAAAAATTGCAAGGATTTTCTTTGACGATGGAAAAGATGTCGTATAATAAAGGTGATGTCTGTATCTAACCCGCCGCAAGGAAGTTATCACAACACATAATAAAGTGAGTAGAACTTTGATTCATCACAAACCACATAAAAACCACTGAGCTTACGGTCGAGTTAATGCAATTATTATTTAAAGCGTTATATTTTTTCTACCAGCTTACCAGAAATATTTTATCTTCGTTTGGATGTTTTATAATATCTAAAACTTGTTTTGTCTCAATTAAATAAGAAACTATTTCAAAAGAGATATTACGATCGCCCTGGGAATTCCTATTATGCAGGTCGAAAAATAGATTGTTGTCTGATCCGGGTAAATTTTGCAATGTTTTACATTGTTACCTTTTTGATTGCATAGGGGGCGGAAGCCCTAATTTATCTTACGCCCTGGGATGTGAATCCCAGGGCGATCAAAATTTTTTCAAGAATTATGGATCTTCCTTTTCTAAAAAGTAGTAATGAGTGTTCAATATCAGAAACAGATAAACTCGACATTTTAATACCCTTTTCGCTTTAATTGTTTTAGTCTTTCAGGAAATTCGTTTGAGAGCCTGGAATAATTTTCTCGATTAGGACCGACAAATTCTTCTAAACTAACACTATGTTCATAAAGAAATTCAAAATGTCGTTCTAAAACAGAATAGCACTCGTATAAATCTGCCAGTCTCTCAGTATCACTGGATTTTATAAAGTCAAAAACCCAAAAATTATTTTCAACTCTTTCTCCTATTCTAGAAGGTAAAGCCCAAAGATACGGATCATAGAAAACACTCTCACTTGTAAAAAACAAAGAACAATTCACCGGATGAGAGGTAACCCTTATCTCCAAATTTCTATATTTTTGAATTATCGGTTCGAGATAATCTAGATTCACCTTATCAATCCAATGATGATAATCAATTTTGCATGCAAGTGCTCTGGCATATGCATGCGAAGAAAAAGGGGATTCCAATACAACCTTGAATTCAACACCATTTGCAACAGCCGTATGTAATCCTTGTGACCAAACATTCCCCATTTTATCTAAATAGCTATATCCTGAACTTGCAAC
The DNA here is from genome assembly GCA_011682565.1 of Actinomycetota bacterium. Taxonomy (GTDB): domain Bacteria; phylum Zhuqueibacterota; class Zhuqueibacteria; order Residuimicrobiales; family Krinioviventaceae; genus Hydrothermomicrobium. The sequence goes on from JAACEJ010000680.1 coordinate 2,304, forward strand.
TAAACGAAACTGCCTATGTCCACTTCTCTTGTATTCATTCTCTACAAGTTGGAGAACTCTATCTATACGTTGAGGATTTTGTACTTTGATTCTAAAAGCATTAACTAACCCACTTTTCTTAAATGTCTCGATATAACCTGGGTTATTTTTCAGAAGACCAGGCTTTATTTTAATGTATGTTATAAGAAAAGCGATTATAAGACACAATTGTATTACTAAGATTATTCCAAGTATTTTATTATCTTTAAATGGAAAAATTTCCAAAGCACCAAGGATACCTAACACAGTACCCAAAAAAGTTAAACTAATAAGAAATGAACTAGCGAATACGGATATTGTGCTCCATTTGTGATCCAAAATTACATTCTCCATTTCTTTATCTTCGAGTTATAACAATTGGCGCATAACCCCAAAACCCCGCAGGGATTAAACGCAATGAACTTCAAAACTTACTCCTAAATTGTTAGAATATTCTGGACATCCGTTT
>JAACEJ010000681.1 GCA_011682565.1 Actinomycetota bacterium
AAATCCACAAGTCCGGTTCTGTGAGGGGCATTGAAACTCCTCATTTTCAAAATGTACTTTAAATTTGGAGTCATATTATGTCTACTCGACAAAATGTGACCCTCGAACAAATCCACGCCTTGCTGGAAAAACTAGCCGAATACGTCATGAACCAGGTTCCAACGAGGGCAGAGATGGACAAACGCTTTGAGCAGATCGACAAGCGCTTTAAGCAGATGGACAAACGCTTTGAGCAGATCGATAAGCGCTTTGAGCAGGTGGACAAGCGCTTTGGGCAGATCGACAAGCGCTTTGAGCAGGTGGACAAGCGCTTTGAGCAGATCGACAAACGGTTTGAACAAGTAGACAAACAGTTGCACGAGATTCGCCAACAAATAGACCTCATTCGTACCGGGCAGGCCGTCTTTACCAAAACTTTTGAGCTGCACCATAAACGTCTCGGCATATTGGAAGATCAACATCTCGGCTACCGTGTAAGCGACAAAAAAGACAAATACGGATAAACGCCGCCATCGCCCGAATCCGATTTAAAATGAGACGCCGCAATACAACGATTTGAATTCACTTTTGAAATGGCGCGGAAAACCTTAAAGCGAGTTCTTTTGTACAAAGGCGAAATATGCACGACGCCGCGGCAGTGTCTTAAAGCGGCCTATCGTATCGGGTTGCCTGACGACGAAGAATCCTGGCTGAACATGCTGCTGGATCGCAATCTCATGGCGCATATTTATGATGAGGAGGCGGCCCATGCCAATCTACCGGCGAATTGCAAATTATCAACCGGCTTTTAATGCGCTGCTGAAAAAATTATCCGCGTAATACAAACAAGTTGATGATTAATCACTCTATGCTTCGTTTGAAAACCGCCGGGAGGTTGTGACCTTTAGACCCTATGAGAGTGCCGCTTACGACTTTTGACTTTTTTCTTTCAACGTGATCAGTTCAATTCACGGTGTTGCTTAAGCGTCGACAGTGGCGGATCGCGACCGATGTCAGAATTGCCGCTCGCCGGGGAGCGTGGGTCGCTGCAGAATCTGCAAAAATCGACTATTAGTGTCTGCCCGAAAATATGTATTTTTACGTAACACAGACTTTTAGTCTGCGAGTCTGTAACAAAACAAGGCTAAATCAATATTTCAATTCATTTCATTCGCCGATCTGGTGGCGGATATTAAAGAAAAATATCACGAGTAAAACAGCAAACAGCATTATTTTTAGACTTGGCGATTTTACGACTTTAGCACTTGACCTTTCAGACCTTTTAACTTTGGACTTTTATGAAAAAGGCACTCATAACCGGCATCACCGGCCAGGACGGTTCTTACCTGGCTGAATTACTCCTCCAAAAAGGTTATGAAGTACATGGCATTATCCGGTTTATCCCGTGAAATAATTATGTATTGACTTTAAGTGCTTCAATTATGTTTTGTTAAATAATTTAGGCCTATCTTCTTAAATATTGCCTTATTTCATGGGGCGGAGCAGTTCCTTTAATACAGGACGAATAGATCACTTTTGGGAAGAAGAGGTTATGGACAAAAAGTGTCGTTTGAAGTGCCGGAATATGCCGCTTATGTGGATGCAACTAGACATTTTAATTTTAACAAAAGAAAATGCCTTGATGGCAGGAGCAAAATTATTTCAATTATGGTGGGTTGTCTGAAATGACAGGACGCGGAGCGTGGGAACGAGATCTAAGATTGGTGGGATAGAACTATATAATTTGCTTGATTTTAAATTTGGGAATAATTACTTTTTAGTGAAGTTTGTTAAACAGACGAAAATGTTACTATGCCAACAGTTTTAAGGTTTGGCTCATTTAGATTTCATTTTTACTCTGATGAAAAAAATGAACCCCCTCATATTCATGTTGCAACACCAGATGGTGAATGTAAGTTTTGGTTAGAACCAATAAAATTAGCAAGAAATAAAGGGGTTCCATCGCATGAAATTGGAGTAATTGAAAAATTGGTTTTTAAATATCAAAGTTTGTTATTGGAGAGATATAATGCATACCATTTCGGTTGAAAAAGATGTCCAAATGGATGTAGAGCCTGCTGCCGTGCAAGTATGGGTAAAGAAAAGAATGATTTACATTGAACTCACAGACGGAAGGGTTGTTGGGTTTCCTGCTGACCGTTTTAAGATCCTCAAGAATGCATCGGATGAGCAGTTAAAGGATGTTAAATTACGGCTGAATGGTTTTGCATTGAGGTGGGAAAAGCTCGATGAAGATATAACCGTACCTGGGGTGGTTGCCGGCAATTTTCAATTGCCATAAAAAATGCTTCCCGTTGAAACGCATCTTTGGATATTCTGCACACTGGTAATGACACGACGCGGTGCGGAGCAGAGCAGAAAAAAGGTGTTTCTGCGTGGGAACGAGGGGATATGGTTTCTTTTGTCATTGCTTTTTTTTTATTGGTCTTGTTTCTCGTTGTTTGGCAAATGAGATAGATAGGTTTTAGAGGGGAGAGAATTTTTCAGTTTCGAAATTATAAATCCGAATTTCATTTTGGCACTATAATTACTTTTAACTTGCAACCTTTTGCCCATTTTCCCCTTGACATTTACTTGCATTAGCTTTACCTTTTTTCCGTTTTCCTATTAATTCAAAATTGTTTTTTCCGTTCAATCTCTCTTTTAGCTATTCGATGCCTTTTTTAACTTTCTTATTATGACGGGGATGTTAGCACTACAGCGCAACTTTACTATTGCGCCATTAAGAATAATTTCTTATATTATGCCTCGAGAGGTAGATGAGAGAGAAAGGAGAAGCAATTT
>JAACEJ010000682.1 GCA_011682565.1 Actinomycetota bacterium
GATTCTATTGTTGACACCATCCACTATGTATACATCACCGTTTGGGCCTATTGAGATATCACTCGGCTGGTCGGCGTTCGGCTTGATATCAAATTGGAATTTGCTGCTTAGACATTCTGCTGAAAAAGAAACACCCCGAATGAACATTATAGAAAAGGTTATGATGAGGAAGATAAAAAAAAGCTTGGTTTTATTCAAATAACGGCCTTTATTTGTGCAAACATTTACCTAAAATCTGCAATTGCCGATTTCGCAGCAGTTGCAAGGTGCAGGGCGTGAAGCTGTCCGCCACCGAACTTTGGCGGACCGCGAATGCCTTGCGACACAGTCCGCCAAAGCCCTCTGGCGGATGAAAGCGGTGATCCCGACTTGTTGGGTTGTAGCTGAAAGCGAAGACCAAAGGGTGAAAAATTTTGAAAAATTCGTAAACGTCGATACGCAGCAATAAAGTGCGTCCGGATCTATTTCAAAATAGGACCTATCTGTTTATAAATATTGTTTAAATTATCCTTTTCAAAAGTTTTCATGCAGTTTTTAGGTTCTACTTTTTGGCTTTAGTCTCTTTAAATAGATCCGGTAGATAAAATTTTTCATACTTGGTAATCATACCTTTGACATTCAACTGCTCAAGATCCACAATTCTATTTTCAGCAAATCCCAATTTCTTAAAATCCAGAATGCCATTTTTGGTATGGCAGGTATTACATTCATGCCCTCTGGGTTTGATATTTACATGAAATTTCTTTTTGACACCGTCTCTTTGTTCAGGAGTGAGTTTATCTCTTACTTTCATGTAATCCTGAGCCAGCGGCGCGTCTTGCACCTGAATGGCTGCTTCAATTTTATCCTTGGTTTTAAAGTAAGGCGTCATTTTGGACATCATATCTTCTACTTCCATTATATTTCCGGTCTGAGGGTCATAACTTGTCCCAAAAAACGGTCCATTAGGATTGTCGTTTAAAGGATTGTACCATTTATAAACAATCATCGTCTCTTTTTTTTCTTTAATGTGGCAGGTTTCGCATACAAAATACTGGGTGTGCATGTTTAAAAGCGACCTCACTTTTTTATTTTTACTATGGGGGTAATCGGAGTGGCAGATGAAACATACCGAGCGTAAATTTTCAGGAATTTGAGGGAATTCAACGATGTTGTGAAAATGTCGGTGTATCTCAAATTCTTCAAGGCGTCTGGCCTCTGTTAAGATGGTTGATTGCTGTTTGGTGAAATATTTTTTTTTCAGTGGTATTAAAAGCTGCGGGCCATGCGTTGAAAAGGTCAGGTGGTATAAAACACCGACAAACACGACCAGGGTGATTCCTATAAAAATAGATCCGATTAAATAGGATGCTGTCGGATGATTTCCCCCTTTTTTATTGGCCTGATCCAATTTTAAGTTACCTCCGTGTTGTTAGTTTCAATGGATTCAAGATAATTCAGAGGCGGACACTTTCAAGGTTTTTTCAAATCCCTTTTCTTTGAGAAGCATTTTCATATACTCTTTTTCTTCCGGTATCTCTTTGAGATTGTTCAGGTACTCTATGAAATGCTCTTCGATTTGATGCTCTCTTGTAATTTTGCCTGTTAAAAAAGCCCATTGCAGCGGAAACCGGCCCGGCACGATGTGAACGTTTGTCCAGTGCCAGAATGCCACGACGATCAAGGCCATAACGGCTTCATCAGCATGCATTAATCTTGCAAATTCCTGGAAAAAAGCCGGGAAAGATGCACCCTTTTCAGCGATCTGGGGTAAAAATTTCGCCAGGGTTTCAGGGAATGCCCTGGCCATGGTATCCGGATACAGTAATGCCAACCCTGCGATGATCAAAATACAATTGCCCCAGATAATGGCAAAATAATGCAGTTTTTGCTTGTACATAAACTTTTCCATTTTGGGCCTGTAGGGAGAAAAGCCCAAGAAATACCGGATATCATGAATGATGTCCAAGAGGTCTTTAATCCTCGGAATCATGGTCCTTTTATAATCAAACTTTCTGGAGATCATTTGGCGGATTGTTCCAAAGATGATGGTAACGATATGGTAGGCACAGGCGAACATCATGGTATATGCCGCTATGCGGTGAACGATGCGAGCAATGTCGGCGCCACCGAAAATTGATATCACGTAAGGTGCCCAGAAAAGATCACTGAAAAGCAGCGGAAGCCCCGTACCCGCCAGAACAAGAAAGGTTAAAATAACCAGCAAATGCTGTATAACAATATGAACTGAATATCGGGGCAAGTCCCCGGTTGGATTTGATGCGACATGTTTATAAATGTCTCTGGGGATATTTCCCACACCTTCGACGTATGTGAAATAATCGTCTTCGGCAGCCCTTTTTTCAGTGGGAACAGCGATCGCTTCTGATGAATTTGACATAAAGCCTCCCACAAGTTATTTTTTGTCCCGGCGTTTTAACTTCCCTCGCCAGCTCGTACCGTGTCTTAACAGGTATTTGACTCCGTCCTTTCTCCTGGTGTGAGTTTCCAGAAGCAAAAGGCCTAGCAGGCTGAATACCGTTCCATACAGTGCAAATGTGAAGAAAATGCTGGTAAAACGGATGGCCGGGTGTCCCTGGCTATGCGCTTTGGGATGAACCCCAATTTGGATGAGCCAGCTGTTGCTTTGTGCATGGCATTGCTTGCAGGTCTGCATGATATTGTCTTTATAAATCGAGGCTTTCTTATTGTCCTTTTTATAAATATCATGCAGCGCACTTGAGGCATGACAGCTTATGCAGTCGGCTGCTTTCTGCGAACCCAGTTTGATGGATTTGC
>JAACEJ010000104.1 GCA_011682565.1 Actinomycetota bacterium
TGAAATCATCGAGCGCCTAAAGCTGATGCCGATTTCTCAGGCTTTGCAAAATATCCATTTCCCGGAAAATTTTGCCATGCTTTCGCACGCGCAACGCCGTTTAAAGTTCGATGAGTTATTTTTTATGGAACTCATGATTGCCTTTCGTAAGCAGCAGTTTCGCAGTGCTCGCGGCGGCATCAGTTTTGAAAAAGTTGGCGATCGGGTTCGTACTCTTGTCGATAAACTTCCTTTCGAACTCACCGACGCCCAGAAAAAAGTTCTTCACGAAATTCGCGCAGACATGAAGAGCGGTCGGTCAATGAATCGACTCCTTCAGGGTGATGTTGGCTCCGGTAAAACAATTGTCGCGCTGATTACCATGCTAATTGCCGTTGAAAACGGCTTTCAGGCCGCACTTATGGCGCCGACGGAAATATTGGCCGAACAGCATTTTATCACCACACATCATTTGCTGGAAGAAATCGGCGTAAAGACCGTCCTTCTCGTCGGCGGGCAAAGCAAGAAGATCCGGGAAGCTGTCCTGGAATCTATCGTCAAAGGAGAGGCGGACATTATCATCGGAACACACGCGCTTATTCAGGAAAGTGTTGATTTTTCCAATCTCGGCGTTGTCATTATCGACGAACAGCATCGCTTCGGTGTGATGCAGCGAGCGACGCTTCGTCAAAAAGGTCTCAATCCCGATGTGCTGGTTATGACCGCCACACCGATTCCGCGCACCCTGTCCATGACGGTTTACGGCGATCTGGATGTGTCCGTGCTCGACGAATTGCCGGCTGGCAGAGTGCCGATAAAAACCTACTGGCGCGGACAAAAGCAGCGTGCAAAAATTTACAATTTTGTCAGGGAAAAGGTTAGCGAAGGGGCGCAGGCGTACATTGTTTTTCCCCTTGTGGAGGAGACGGAAAAATCGGATTTGAAAGCCGCCACGGATAGCTATGAAAAAATGCGCTCCGGTTTTTTTGCCAATTTCAAGCTCGGGCTTTTGCACGGGCGAATGAAGAGCGATGAAAAAGACGCGGTCATGGCTTCTTTTAAGCGCGGTGAAATTCAAATATTAATCAGCACAACTGTCATCGAAGTCGGCGTGGATGTGCCGAATGCGACCATCATGCTGGTAGAACATGCGGAACGCTTTGGTCTGACGCAGTTGCACCAGTTGCGCGGGCGCGTCGGGCGCGGATCAAAACAATCTTATTGCATTCTTGTTGCCTACGATCCCATCACAGCGGAAGCGCAGCGGCGGCTGGACACAATGGTTGAAACAATTGACGGATTCAGGATTGCGGAAGTGGATTTGGAAATACGAGGACCGGGCGAATATTTCGGCACAAAACAGCACGGCTTGCCGGATCTTAAAATTGCGGATGTAGTGAAGGATTTGAATATATTAAAAGCTGCGCGGACAGAAGCTTTTCGGCTGGCACAGGAAGACCCGCAATTGTTGCAACATAAGGATCTTGGCGTACGGCATTATTTTGTCAAAAATTATCGTGATAAATTTGACCTGGCGTGGGTCGGCTAATGGTTGTGCGATCACAATATCAATTTTCAAAAGATTTGATTCAAAGTTCAGGAATTCCCCCCTTGAGGGGGGACGATGACGACGCAGTCGGCATCAGGGGGATGTTAAGGGTTCAACTCAATGCGTTAGTTCACGTCTCTTAACATCCCCCTGGTTTCACCTGCGGTGAAACTGTCCCCCTTCAACGGAGGAATTTGCAAGCGCTACATCCAAGAGTGAGATGAGAATTGGAATCAATATTTACTTGCATAGAGGTGACCGCCGTCAGCGATAACGGCTGCACATTGTTTTTGATTTTTTTGCAAAAATAATGGATCGCTGTTGCTTATTATCTTTATTTTGTAAAAAAAAACAGTAATAAAGCCATTTGCAAATAGATTCAACTTTCAGGAATAATTCAGTTTGAGGTTAATTTTAAAAAAATGCGTATTTTAATTTATTCTTGCACTTGTTTGTTTCATGCAAATTCAATGCGAACGAAAACCAACAGCACCGGAAATAATAATACCAACTACGGTTGGCAAAGGCACTGGCGGCCATTTTAATCTAAGCGGTAAAATCGAAACATGGCAACCAACAAATATTTTCCGACCTGTGACCGATGTAAATCTTTATATCTTGAATAATAAAGATTATAGCGATACTTTAGCGTATCTATTCATAACTTCAACTGATGCAAGCTTTGAAATTTCGGATTTGCCGGAAGCAACTGTGGATATAATTATTTCGGCAAACCATATTCTTCCAGACAAATGGAGCGATTTTGAATTAATAGAACAAAATCAATTTACAACTTTTCGAGTTTATGAGAGGGATTTACAAAAAAGTTATTCGCCAATTTTCCGGATGATTACAAGGTTTGACAGCGATATAAATGTTGTAGAATCTGCTGTTAAAAACGCGAATTGTCGTATAGATACCATGATCGTTAAAAACCTACAGACGAGTCGTCTAGGCAGAGATGGTTTTTACTATTTTCGAACGATGAACAACCAATACCTGACAAGTTGGAAGCCTTTATATTTTTGCAACCTGTATTATATCTATGGGGGTATGCTGATTGGCATCATTTGCCCTAATTAAATATTATTCTTGTGACCGTATAAAAACAGTAACAAGGCTATTTTCTTGTATTCTTTTATCAAATCCTTAAAGAGATTAAACTATCAGAAATAATACGGTTTGAGGTCAGTTATGAAAAAACTTTTGTTATCTTTTATTCTTGTACTTATTTACCTTGCACAAATTCAATGCGAACGAAAACCAACAGCACCGGAAATAATAATATCAACTACGATTGGCAAGGGCCCCGGAGGACCTGCAGTTTTATATGGGCAAATTAAGAGTAATTATGAACCAGTTACCAATGTTGGTCTTTATGTTTTTTCCAATAGAGATTATAGTGATACACTTGTTCATATTTTTATAAATTCATCTGATGCAAGTTTTCAGATTACCGACTTGCCTTTGGATACAGTGGATATCATAATATTAGAAAGAGTAACTTACCAACCTCGTAAAGAAAATGATTATGTCCTTACAAATGGCAATAACCATTTTCAAGTCGATTTCCTGAATTTCGGGAGAACCAAATCACCCAAGGGGTGGTTTGAAGTTGGAATTAGATATTTTGTCGACATTGCAAAAGTAGAAAAGCTGAGTAAACTAGTGAACTGTAACTTAGATACGGTGCCATCATTTATACTGCCACCTGTAAATAAATACCATGGTACAAAATATTACAAACTGACACCACAGGATAACCAATCATTATTGGAAAAGTTCAACATTTTAATTTTAAAGCAGCCTGTACTTGGATTTTCAATACCTGGAGGTATAGCAGTTCCATAAGCTTAATAATAAATCTCATATAAATCAAAAAAGGAGAGACATACTATGTTATGGAAATCGATTATCATTCACATGATTTTTGCGCTAATAGTAATATTAGGATCGGATTCTATTGGCCGTAGTGAGGATGTAAGAAAAGACGGCAAAGCTTTTACTACAATGATTTTTTTGAAATTTAAATTAAAAGTAATAGAACTGGATACAGATAAGTCCATTGCAACTTTAAGTGACATTCCCCAAAATTTTTCTGATATACGAAACTATTTTTCAAAATTTGGTAATATCCAATTCGAACAGGTCTTTAAAGGTACAAAATATGGGGATACTCAACGAAGCTCACTCAGAGGTGATATCGTGACAGTCCCGGAATTATCGCAGCATTTTAGAGTCATTTTCCCAGAGGCTGTTGAGATGTGGAAAACTATTAGAGAAATAAGAAATTTATCTGAAGTAGAATCTGCCGACCCCCCGGGTTTGGCTATTAGTCATTTGACACCCAACGACTTACACAAAGAAGGGAATCAATGGTATCTGACAAAAATTAATGCCGAGAACGCATGGGATATTACGACCGGAAGCACCAACATTAAAGTTGCAGTAATAGACGTTGGAGTGAACAGGTATCATTCGGACCTGGTAGACAAATGTGAAGGTGGTGAATGGACAATGTCTGGAGATCACGGTACAATGGTAGCCGGTGTTATTGGCGCAAAAACAGATAATAAGAGAGGTATTGCCAGTCTGGGCTGGAATGTGAAAATTATGCCCTATGACTATGATGACTCTGATTGGAATGCAGAGGATGTTGAAGCTGATATTAAAGCCGCAGCCGATGCCGGCGCGCAAATTATTAATTGTAGTTGGGCCTGGCTGGAACCGTACGAGTATGATGATACGAAATACGTCCATGCAGATCATTGGAGGATTCGTGACGCTGTTCAATATGCCCAAAATCTTGGCTGTCTTGTTGTTTCCAGCTATGGAAATACTGCAAGTCCAGTGACTTGGCCAAACAATGGTCCAACAAGGGCCCCACTTTATCCTGACGCTTATCCCCCTCACCTGCAATTTCCAGCCTGTTACCCAAATGTAATAGGTGTAACGGCTACAAACAGTTCAGATCAGTTTCCCAGCGGCTATAATTATGGAAGTTCGGTTGATGTATGTGCTCCGGGGATTAATATCCTGACGACAAGTGGAAGTACTTATAGCACTGCAAGTGGTACTTCCCTTTCGTCACCGCTCGTATGTGCACTGGCAGGACTTCTTCTTTCGATGAATCCAAACCTTACTACAGCACAGGTAGCTAGCACAATATATTTATCGGCCTGTGATTTAGGGAGTTCCGGATGGGATCAATATTACGGTCACGGTCGAATTGATGCCGCTAAAGCCGTTCGTTATCTCTATGTTCCCCAAGTCTATCCCACAATTTCTGCGGCAGTAGATGGAGCAGTTGACGGCCAAACAATTCTTATTGATGATGGAACGTATATAGAAGATATTGCCATTAGCAAAAATATTACCCTTGAGGCCAATGGAGCCGTCCATATCCGTGGGAACACGCAGGTTTCCAATGCCTCTGCCACTTTTAAATGGCTATATCTTGAACCGGGCAGTTTATTCGGAAAATCTCTGGGTGTTTACAATGGAACTGCAACATTGCATAGCTGCTATCTTGTGGAAGGAACTTACACTGGATCGTGGGGCATATATTCGAATAACTCTACATTAAAATTAAGATATGGAACAGTAACATCAGGCGGTACGAGTATTATGTTAATTAATCCGGGTTCATCAACTTATATCTGGGATTGCAGTTCTATTGATCCGGGAACAGGCATAGGACTTTGGGGTACTGTGGATGGAGAGGCCAAACGAAATAATTTCTTTACTTATACCAATGACACCGGCTGGGACATTAGTGCTCAGCTCGCATCCAGCGGTGTATTTGAAATCGATAGTAATAATTATGGTACTTCCCAGGAAATACTCGATTCCGAACCTTACAATGTATATGGTGACGGCTGGCCACCTGGAAGTCTTGCCAAGCGATTTATTTCCTTTAATAATACAGGCAGTGCTGAAACAGATGAAAGACTTGGTGAAGCCGATAGTCTTGTCGCAGTCGGCAAATTTAGCGAAGGTATAGATATTCTAAAAGCCATCGTTGACGAAAAACCAGAAAGTGACGATGCGCTATTTTCATTGCACAAAATAGTCAGCTATGGAAATGAAAAAGATTTGGATGAAAATTCGATAGTTCAGGCTAATGACAACAAAGATTATTTAAATCAGATCATTCAAAAGTACCCCGATGGACATCCTTTAAGACTTGCAGCAGAAGAATACAATATTCACAATGAAGTTCGATTAGGAAATGTTGATGATGCCATCTCTATGTCTTACAAGTTTAATGAAAAGCATCCTGATCTGGAATATGGGAAAAGAGTGCTATTCAGCATAGCTGACATTTATACTTACGTCAAACATGATGAAAAATCAGCGAAAGAAGTATACGCTTTATTTGTCCAAAAATACCCGGATCACCCCATGAGTGAATATGCGAAATCGGTCTCGGATGAATCACCTTCCTCTGCCGTCACAAGTCAACAGACAGAAATTGAGTTAGCAAACTATCCTAATCCTTTCAATCCTGAAACCACTGTTCAGTACACCTTACCTGAGGCTGGCAGAGTCATCCTTAAAATCTATGACGTCCGAGGTCAGGAAGTAGCAACTCTTGTAAATGAAGATCAGTCTGCAGGCGCACACTCGGCAATCTGGAACGGCAGAGGTCAGTTGGGAATAGATGCAGCAACAGGTATGTATTTTTATAGAATCTTCTTTCAAGGCAGGATATTGACGGGAAAGGCGCTTTTAGTGCGTTAGAGTCAAACTCTCTGAGCAATAAAGATTTAGAGAAAATGTAGTTTGGTGTATTCAGGTTTGTGAATTGTTTATAACTCTAATCATGCAACCTTTGCGTTGAGTGATTTGAACCCGCCGAATTGTTTGATAAGTTTTGTTTAATATGCTGGCGTCTGTGCCTTCAGTCGGTTTAGTCTGATGCTGTTTCAGCCACTGATGCCGGGGCTATTTCAATAAAAAATATCCGACTAAGATTCAAATGAATGGAGGATAAAATGACAGATACTCCGAACAAGGAACAATTGCACGGTGCTCTTTTTATGAATCTTGTCCTTAGTTTTCACTCTTCTGCGATGACACAGATGGGGAAAACGAAAAATCCTTTGACGGACAAGATTGAACGAGATATGGAACAAGCGAGAATGTCCATCGATATGTTGGATATGCTGGAAAACAAGACGGCAAATAATTTGACGCATGATGAAAGCGAATTTCTGGCGCGAATCATCAACGAAGTGAAATTAAATTTTGTTGATGAGGTGAATAAAGAACAATCTCCCCCAAAAAGCGAAGGGGAAAAATCAGCCGGCGACGAGACCGGCAAAGAAGGAAAATAAATTTAGTGGATTTAAAAAGCCAGCACAGCAAAAAAGTTTGGGAGGATTTCTGGCAGGAAAAGCAGCAAATTGAGGAGGTCTATTCCAACTCGGACAGAATCATTAAGCAGATTCAGCAGACTGTTGATGTAAAAGGAATGTTGATTATGGAAGTCGGCGCCGGCTCGGGACGAGACAGTTTCAAATTGATTGACGCCGGCGCTCAGGTCATCACATTGGACTATGCCGAGAGTTCATTGGGTGTTATCAAAAAACTGGCGCAGAAATACGGCGTATCAATTTTTCTGATCCGCGGCGACGCATTTCATCTGCCGTTCAAAGACAATGTGCTGGATGTCGTTTTTCATCAGGGCCTGCTGGAGCATTTTGAAAATCCGCAGGATATTTTGGCTGAAAATTATCGCGTTATTAAGCCGGGCGGAATCACCCTGGCTGACGTGCCGCAGCGGTATCATCCTTACACTGTTGTGAAACACGTGTTGATCTGGATGAATAAATGGTTTGCCGGCTGGGAAACCGAGTTTTCAAAAGGCCAATTGGAAAAAATGTTTTTAGGCTGCGGGTTTCACCTGCAGCGGATTTATGGTGAATGGATGCGTCCGAGTTTTTTCTACCGGGCCTTTCGGGAGGCTTTAAAAAAAGTGGGTGTACATCTGCCGCTTTATCCCAAGGGGATACCCGGCTTGTCAAAATTACGCCATAGGTGTGGAAAATATTTTAAAAAAACCGGAATTGCATATTATACTTTTATGGATATTGGCGTCATTGGTTTGAAAAAAAAACACGAAAAAATGTGAAACCTCGTTCTTTTAAAATACTCTTAATAAACTGGCAGGATATAACAAATCCTTATGGCGGCGGCGCTGAGGTGCATTTGCATGAAATTTTCAAGCGCGTTGCTGCCGCCGGACATGATGTAACTTTGCTTTGTTGCACTTACAAGGGTGCACCTGCGCAAGAGGTTATCGACGGCATTAAGGTCGTTCGTCGCGGCAACAGAAGTTTGTTCAATTATGTCGTTCCATTTGCTTATATGCGGTTGCGCAGAAAAAGTCGATTTGATATCGTTATTGATGATATTAATAAAATTCCATTTTATACGCCGTTGTTTGCAAGGGAACCGATTCTTGCGATCGAGCATCATTTTTTCGGCAAAAGCATTTATTTGCAAGCGCCGTTCTTATCCGCCGGATATGTTTATTATTCGGAAAAACTGGTGCCGCTCGTTTACAGAAATACGCCCTTTGCTGCGGTTTCGCAAAGCACGCGCAGCGAGCTGAAGGAAATGGGCGTTCGATCTCAAATTGATCTTTTACAAAATGCGGTGGACATCGAGCGTTACCGGGTGCTTTCCGGCGAAAAATGTGCGACACCATCGATCGGTTATCTGGGACGATTAAAAAAATACAAGAGCGTTGAACATGTTCTTCATGCACTGCTTTTGGTTAAAGAGCGATTTCCGGAAATAAAACTGTTGATTATCGGTGACGGCGATTATCGTCGTGAATTGGAGCGCAGAGCAGGAGCGCTGGGGCTTGGTGATCGGGTGAAATTTACGGGCTATGTGTCTCAAGAAGATAAAGTCAAGTTATTGAATCGCGTGTGGTTGGTTGTCAATCCGTCGCCGAAAGAAGGGTGGGGTTTGACGGTTATCGAAGCCAATGCGTGTGCTGTACCGGTTATTGCAGCCGATTCACCGGGACTGCGTGATTCCGTTGTCGATGGCAAGACAGGCGTTCTGTATCCTTACGGCGATATAAATGGCCTGGGAAACGAAATAATTCAACTATTGGAAAACGAACAAAAAAGAAATCAATTAGCTCTTCAGGCGAGGAAATGGGCGGAAAAATTTAGCTGGGATGAATCCGCCCGTAAAGCGATGGAGATTATCGGTAGAATCGTAAATTCTTGAATTCGGAGAAGGAAATGCAAAATTATAAACTGACGAACCGCATTTTTGCGGGTGTCGCTTTTGTCCTTTCA
>JAACEJ010000683.1 GCA_011682565.1 Actinomycetota bacterium
ACCAGTCAGAGAAAAATAAATTATAATTTGGATTTATATTCATGACAAAAATATCGCTTTATTTCAACAAATATAAAAGATTTCATCCTGAATGATAATCCTGTTAAATTGTGTTTCAGGTGAAATCGTATCCACTTAAAAAAGGAGGGGGAGAAACCTTACGAAGGTTTACCATTATATTTTAAGCGGATACGTGAAATCAATAAAAAAATATTTTAGTCAATCAACTTGCTCAACAACCCACTTGACCCATTCCTCAATCCCTTGTTTTGTCTTTGCTGAAACCTCAAAAAACTGTAGATCGGGGTTGATTTTCGCTGCGTTTTCTTTGAATCGTTCGACATCGAAATCCAGGTATGGCAAGAGATCCATTTTGTTGATGATGCAGAGTTGCGCAACACGAAACATTTTTGGATATTTCACCGGCTTGTCGTCGCCTTCCGTTGTACTGACGATGACCACTTTTTTATCCTCCCCCAAATCATAGCTCGCCGGGCACACCAGATTTCCCACATTTTCGATGAACAGCAAACGAATTTGATCGAGATCAAGATTTTCCAAAGCATCGGCCACCAATTTTGCTTCCAGATGACACCCACCGTTGGTCACAATTTGCACAACGGGAATTCCATATTTTGCAATTCGACGGGCATCATTATCCGTTTGCACGTCGCCTTCAACAACACCCACGGAAATTTTACCCTGCAAAAATTCGAGAGTTTTTTCCAGAATTGTCGTTTTGCCTGAACCGGGTGAACTCAATAAATTCAAAGAAAAAATGTTTTTGCTTTGCAATTTTGATCTTATATCAGCAGTGATTTCGTCATTCTTTTGCAGGATTTTTCTTTCGACGGTGATGACGGACATTATTCCACCTCCAATTCGCTAATGTATAGTTCATCTCCACTTTTAACTTTTATTTGTTGTGAATAACAGAACGGACAGGAAAACTCAAACTGTGAAATGCTAAATTCTTTATGACATTTTTCGCACGTTGCCGTGATCGGAATGATTTCGATTTCCAAATGAGATTTTTGCAGATTTGATTCTTGTATCAATGCATCGTAGGAGAACTCAAGAATCCGGGACAACGGCGGCCATTTCTCCAATCTGCACGCACACTTTGGTGACGGTTTTTCCCGGGTGGTCGGATAAAATCGTGTTGACGATGTTTATGATTTCCTGCGCCATGGCCATTTCGTGCATCATGTGCTCCGATTATAACTGATCACAGGATTTTTTGAAATCCGGAATGCAGCCGTTTGATGCGTCGCATTGTGCAATCCATAAAGTGATTGCACTCCTGAAAAGGGCATGATTTTATTGAGCAATTTCTCACCTGCGCTGGCATCGCTTACCTCCGGTCTTGGGGGTTGCCTTGAAAATTATACAATCAACGCTAAAATTGCAAAGACATCGATAATGAGCAGCATTGGAGTGATTTCGTTTGTTTTGCCGATTATAATTTTGATGACTGTCCAACTCAAAAAACCCCAGACAATGCCAAGAGTTATCGAATAAGTCGTCGGGATGAGAATGAGGGCAAGAAACGCAGGAATGGCATCATCCAGTTTTGTCCAATGAATATTAACGATGGGTTTCATCATGAACACACCGACCAGCACCAGTGCGGGGGCTGTTGCAATGGACGGAATGACAGACAGAAGGGGCGAGAAAAACATAAACGGTAAAAACAACAAGCCTGTCACGACCGCCGTCAGCCCGGAGCGCCCGCCTTCTTCGATTCCTGCTGCAGATTCAATATAAGCGGTTCCCGAACTGGTTCCGAAAAGGCCCGAAATGGTCGTGGAAACCGCATCGACTATCAAAGACTCCTTGATGTTGCGCGGTTCGCCGTTCTCATCAATTAAATCCGCTGCTTCGGCCACGCCGACAAAGGTCGAAAGACTGTCGAACATGTCTGTGAACAAAAAAGCAAAAATGACCGGCCACAGGCTTAATCCGAGCGAATGGACAAGGTCCATTTTCAGGATCAATGAAAAATCCGGCACGGAAGTGATACCGTGCCAGGAAACGAGGGTGGAACTGCCTATAATTTGCGTGGCATCGCCGAAAAGTCTTCCGACAGGGATTGACAAAATGGTGGTGATCAAGACACCCAAAATCAGTGCGCCTTTAATTCTCTTAACGACCAATATGGATGTGACAAAAAGTCCAGTAATAAAAATAGTGGTCACGATGTTCATTTTACCGAAACTTATTGTTGTGGCCGGATTTGCGACGATGAATTTGGCGTTCATAAAGCCGATGAGCGAAATGAACAATCCGATGCCTGCGGCAACAGCGTAGCGAATCTGTTTGGGGATGGCGCGCACGATATATGTTCTGATATTAAAAACGGAAAGTAAAATAAAAATAATGCCGGACCAAAACACCGCGCCCAGGGCAACCTCCCATTTTATACCCATTCCAAGAACAACAGAATAAGTGAAAAAAGCATTGAGCCCCATGCCCGGAGCCAGCACAATGGGGTTTTTGGCATAAATCCCCATCATGATGCTGCTGAAAGCACTTACGAGAATCGTCGCAGTGAGAACACCGCTGAACGGCAAACCTGCGTTTTTGATTATGCCCGGATTAACAACAATGATGTACATCATTGCCAAAAATGTTGTAAATCCGGCAACGATTTCTGTCTTAACATCTGTTTCGTTTTTTTTCAAACCAAACAGTCTTTCCATCGTCCACCTCAAGAGTTAGAATATCCATTTCATTCCAAGCGTCGGCATCGCTTTCCATCCTTTGTA
>JAACEJ010000684.1 GCA_011682565.1 Actinomycetota bacterium
CGGCTTTTAGACGAATCATAGGTTGGTGATCGCCGATCGACCAAAAGATGCCTTTTCAAATCCCGTCCCCAAAATCTGCCGCCGCCCCGATGTTATATCATCACCAACGGATTTTCATATCCATAAAATATTATAAACAATTATTTTCATTTTTGAAAGAATATATTTAGAAAATGCCTGGTTCAGAGTACAGCCTTGTTTAGCGTCACATCTATAATAAGACATGGAGAATTATATCGGCTGAAAAATGGGCTATCATGGCACTCTCCAAACCATAGGTCCAATAAAGCCAGCCAAAGGCAAGTCCCGCTAATCCATTAAGGAAAAGCGTTCGAGTGATGACCACAAAAGTCAACGGTATTTCCATTGAAAGTACGCCGGGCAAATGACCCAGGCCGAAAATTATCGCAGCAAGGATGTTGGAAACCCACAGTATGGTAAGAGTTGGGCGTTCATATTTCTTGCGGGTGAAATGCCATCCCAACCAGGCGAATAGTGTGAGCAAAAAAAATCTCAACAAGACTTCCTCGGTAATGCCTCCGTAAAAGGAAGCTAAAAATCCCTGCCAGGCCGGAGGAATGACGTTCTCAGGAAAGGAGATGCCTTGGCGAGCCATCAAGGGAAGGAAAAGCCACTCATCGAAAGCAGAAAGGACCAACGCTGAAACGACACCGATGAGCACTGAAAAAATGAGCACTCGTTTAAAGTCAAAAGGTTTTGCTCTGCCAAGCAACCGGTTTTCCATGTATGGCAGTCCAAGTCCACTTTTACTCGCAAGCAATAATCCAATTCCAACCAGAAAACCAATAAAAATACTGTTGAAAGAAATTTGAATGAGAATGAGGACAGGAAGCGGCATTGGCAATTGAATCTTTGCCAATAGATTGGATTGAAGAGTCAATGTATAAGGGATAACCGCGATCAATCCCAGTATCGTCATGATCCATAAAAGGAAAAACAGCTTCCAACTAAATGGTCGATTTGTCGAAAGGATATTGGTCTGCAATATACTGCTCCTGTTTTGCCCTAAAATCGCTATTGATATTTCAGATTCTCAGGATATAATTTGTCAGTTATTTCTTTTGATGATGGCGGTTTATCTTCCTCGTTGTTTTTATCATCCCCGCTTTCCTGCTCCTTTCTCTTTTTATCACTTTTTTGTTCTACCACCTCAATGACCGCTTTTCGCTGTTCGCGATTGTAAAAAGCATCCGTTGCACCAAAGAGAACAGAGGTCATGCTTCCGCCGCGCTTCCGCAGCATGATTGACGTTTTTACAAAAAAAATCAAAAAAAGCAATCCCACAAGGAGCGGAAAAAGGTTCTGCCATATTTCTGCAATTTCACCCATTAAACATTCCTTTGTTCTAAAGAGGAAACACGACGCCCTCTACCTGGAGTTGTATTGCATAAAGATTCTTGCGCGCGGTGATGTACAAAGTTTTATTGTCCGGTCCGCCGATGGTGCAGTTTGCCGGTTTCTCCGGCACGCCTATAATTCCCAAAAGATCACCATTTGAATTAAATACCTGAACGCCGAGGCTTGAGGTTATATAAAGATTTCCCGCAACATCGATTGTAATCCCGTCGGCACCGGAGCGGTTGTTCTGTGCATCATTGGGGAGTTTTAATTCGGCAAAAATATATGCATCCATGGGGAATCCTACCCTGTCAATCAGATAGGCCCAGACAAATTTATTGTATGTATCAACGATAAACAGCTTTTTCCCGTCGGGCGCTAAAATAATTCCATTAGGCTTTGCTAGGTTATCAATGATTCGTCTGATGCGGCCATCAGCATGAAGATAGTAAACGGCTTCCTTATTCTGGGATAATTTTCCCCCCCGGCCAAATAATGGATCGGTAAAATAAATCCCGCCGGTGCTGTCGATCACCAGATCATTTGGACTGTTGAAGCGCTTTCCTTTGTATTCAGAAGCAAGTACGTGAATTTCCCCACTGCTGTCCATTGCCGTAACCCGCCCGGCATTTCCTTCGCAGGCGACAAGTCGACCGGAAATGTCGAACATGAGTCCGTTCGCACCATTCGTGTTTTTCCGAAAAATGCTGAATGTCCCGTCCGGTAAATATTCGATGATGTGACTGTTGGGAATATCGGAAAAGAGCAAATAGCCGGCGTTGCTCCAAACCGGTCCTTCGGTAAATTGAAAATCAGTTCCTTTGCTCAACTTTACCAGTTTGGCATTCGGAGCAAGAACCGAACTCAGGTTTTGCTTTTGCGAGCCGGTACAAGAAAAAAGTATAACAAAAAGTATAGCAATAATATTTTGTTTTTGAGGCCAATGCATTCCAGATTTCTCCTACATTTCCCCGGTGTGATTTGGTTACTGTTTCTTCGCTTTTTCCAATTCGTCCAAAAATTGTTGTTTTACAATCATGCCCAAATTTTCCGCCTGAACAACCTGGTTCCATGCTTCATCTATTTGCCCATCGAAATAATAATTTACGGCAAGAGCGTAATGCGCCCGGGCTGAAGACGGATCACGCTCTATAGCTTTTTCGAGGAATTCGATGGCCTCTTTGGTGCGCTGCTGGTCACCACGCACAAGACCCATTCCAAGGAGTGCTCGCGCATTCAAAGCATCTTTCTCCAGCGCCTTGGTAAAGAATTGCTCCGCCTCGTGATCCAGATGTTTTTTCGCATCGATCAATCCCTGGCTGGCGATGTAATCGGCGTTATTGGAATCCAGCGCCGCAGCCTTTATGTACTCTTCCATAGCGGCATCCCAACGACCGGCGTATTCCA
>JAACEJ010000685.1 GCA_011682565.1 Actinomycetota bacterium
TAAAACCGCAGGTAATGAAATCGGCAAACTGAATTTCCGCAACGGGACGCATACCGGCAATGGCCGTTCCAACAGCTACGCCGATAATAGCTGATTCGGAAATTGGCGCATCGATCACACGTTTTTTGCCAAACTCATCAAGCAAACCTTTAGTTACCTTGAACGCTCCGCCATATATTCCAATATCTTCCCCAAGCAAATAGACCTTTTCGTCGCGCTGCATTTCTTCGCGCAGTGCCTGATTAATCGCGTTGAGATATGTCGTTACAGCCATAGTTTTTTCCCGTTAATGATAGACCTATTCCGCATAAATTCCACCGTACGCCAATTGCGGATTCGGCGGCGGACCGGCAAGCGCTTCGTGCACAGCGTCTTCTATTTCCTTTTCCAGGTCTTTAATAATTTTGTCAATTTGTTTTTTAGTAACCAAATTTGCTTTCAGCAGCTTTTTCTCCAGATTTGCAATCGGATCCTTTTGCTGCCAGGACTTTAGCAAATCTTTGTCAACATAAGAGGCATCATCATGTGCGGAATGGCCGATCATTCTCATGCTGATACATTCGATGAGCGTAGGGCCACCACCGTTGCGTGCTCTTTCAATTGCTTCTTTAACGACGGAATAAACCGCCAGTACGTCTGTACCGTCAATTTGATAACCTGAGATACCGTAGCCGATCGCACGATCGGACAGCTTTTCACATCGGTTACCTGTGTGATAGGGCGTTGAATAGGCGTATTGATTGTTTTCAATAACAAGGACAAAAGGAGCGTTTTGCACTGCAGCAAAATTCAGCCCTTCATGAAAATCCCCAATGTTCGAGCCGCCCTCGCCAATAAAATTAAGTGCAACAACCTTTTCTCCCTGCATAGCCTTACCAAGCCCGGCGCCCACTGCAACCGGAATCATTGCACCAAGATGGCTGATATTGCCGATGATATTCAAAGAAGTATCGCTGGCGTGAAGTCCGCTCTCTTTTCCTTTCGTCAGACTGTTACCCTTTCCCAAGTATTGAAGGAAAATGTTCAAAACAGACTGGCCTTTGGCAAGGTGGGCACCAAGATCGCGATGAATGGGAAAAAGGTAATCCTGTGCCTCAAGCGCATAGGCAGCGCCAACGGTCGTCGCCTCCACACCCCGGCTGGTATAAACACCGCCGGCAATTTGTCCCTGGCGATAGAGTGCAATAATGCGTTCTTCGGTCATGCGCGTTTTGCACAAGAGTCTGTAAAGTTCCAGTTTTATTTTGTCGGATACATCAACGGCTTGTTGTGCCATCAAAAATCCCTTAATATTTTAAAAGTTCAATCATTTTTTGTTCAATCGTTTTATTTTGTGGAAGAACAGCGTCTTCCAAATCCCAGTTATAGGGAACAGGTGTATCTTTCGCCGCAAGCCGTTTCACCGGTGCATCGAGGAATTCAAAAAGATGTTCGGCAATAAGCGATGCGATCTCTCCGCCAAAGCCGCCGGTTAAATTATCTTCGTGCAAAACAAGCACACGATTTGTTTTTTGCACGGATTGCGTGATAGTCTGAAAATCCAAAGGATTTATGGTACGGATGTCAATAATTTCAATATTCCAATTCTCTTTTACGAGGCCTGCAGCAACTTCCATTGCTTTTTGCACCATGGCGCCGTAGGTAATTATGGATGCATCACTGCCCTCTCTGACAATCTTCGCCTTGCCAAGCGGGATAGTATAATTTTCATCCGGTTCAGGACTCATGGCATAGCTTTGACGATACAATCCTTTATGCTCAAGAAATAAAACCGGATCATCATTTCTGATCGCGGTTTTTAAAAGTCCTTTTGCGTCGGCAGCGTTCGACGGATAGCAAATATAAACACCCGGGAGATGCGAAAAATAACCCTCGATATTTTGGCTGTGACAAAGAGCGCCGTGGATATACCCACCGACAGTTGTCCGCACCACAACCGGCGCACTCCATGTACCGTTGGATCGCCAGCGCATGGTGGCCAGTTCATTGCGGATTTGCATCATCGACGTCCAGATGTAATCGCCAAACTGAATTTCGACGACCGGTTTAAAGCCGCGAACAGCCAGACCGATAGCGGTTCCGATAATACTCGATTCAGCCAGCGGGGAATTAAAAACACGCGCATCGCCAAACTTTGTCGAGAGGCCTTTGGTTACCGTAAAAACGCCGCCTTTAAAATCGGCTACATCCTGGCCATAAATGACGATACGATCATCCCGCTCCATCTCTTCGGCAAGGGCGTGGTTAATGGCGTCGACCATGACGATGGGCGAGCCTGTGCTTTTGTTCTCCGGTTCTTCACTGACAATATTCTCAGACAGCACAAACAAATGCTTTGCAACATCCTTCGAATCCGGCATTGCCGCGGCCTCAGCCTCATTGGCAGCCCTATCGACGAGGATTTTAACCGCCGCACGCTCCCTTTCAATTTCTTCGGC
This sequence comes from Actinomycetota bacterium, assembly GCA_011682565.1. Lineage (GTDB taxonomy): Bacteria > Zhuqueibacterota > Zhuqueibacteria > Residuimicrobiales > Krinioviventaceae > Hydrothermomicrobium. The sequence goes on from JAACEJ010000685.1 coordinate 2,439, forward strand.
AGTGATAAAACCGTTTGCAATCAATAAATTCGCGAACGCTCCAATGGGGTCCTGGCCGCGCTCTTTTTCCAATTCTCCGGCATCGCGATATTTTCGCTGATCATCCGAAGAAGAATGTGACATGAGCCGGATGGTGTGTGCAAGAACAAGGCTCGGACCGTCTCCTGCCCGCGCAGTCTCCACGCAGTGAGAAACCGTTTCTGCAACCGCTTCAATGTCCAAGCCATCCACTTCATGACGATGAAGGTCTTTATATCCCATGACCATGTCATAAACAGAAAATCCGGCAACCTGATGATCGCGATGTACCGAAATGGCAT
>JAACEJ010000105.1 GCA_011682565.1 Actinomycetota bacterium
TGGGAACTTTTATCAAAAGCGATGGTCGTTTGCATCACTTATTGCACATGCCGGGTTTTGGAACAAAGTATCCTCCTTCAATCGATACCATTAATCAAAGATATCACTATATAAAAATGGCGGGACGAGAAGTTTTTAAATATGCCGTAACAGCAATGGGAGAAGCTGCTGAAAAAATCATCGATATTGCGGGAATTGAAAGTAAGGATATTGATCTCTTAATCCCCCATCAGGCTAATTTAAGGATTATCGATGCAACGGCAAGAAGGATTAAAATTCCTTCCGAACGAGTGTACGTCAACATTGAGAAATATGGAAATACATCGGCGGCATCCATACCCATCGCTTTTGCAGAAGCACAGCAGGAGGGACGTTTAAAAGAAGGCGATATTGTAGTTTTTGTAGCTTTTGGCGCTGGATTCACATGGGGTTCAGCCGCTATCAGACTTTAAAGTGCTCATTACAATTTCGGTCTTGCTACCATGGTTGTCGGAAAATTCGATGTGGAAAAAAAGAATCTAAAAAAGCTATTGCCTTGAAGAATAAAAATCTATATTTTGACGCTTTATTGCGGGTTATAAAAATTAGGGAAGAACAAACCAGATTGCAAAAGCAAGTTGGTGGGGTAAATTGACAAAATCAGCTTTTATCTTTCCCGGACAAGGATCGCAAAAAGTGGGGATGGGCCGTGATCTTTATGATGACTTTGCACTCGTTCGAGATGTTTATCATTTGGCAAATGAAATCCTGCAATTTGATGTGATAAAAATATCATTTGAAGGGCCGGAAGATAAATTAGTGCAGACACAAATAACGCAGCCGGCTATTTTTGTACACAGCTATGCAGTCTATGAGCTTGTTCGTCATACCGGGTATTCCGCTGAAATGGTAGCCGGGCATAGCCTCGGTGAATACACGGCACTTACCGCTGCCGGTGCTCTTTCTTTTGAGAATGCTCTCCACCTTGTTAAAATGAGAGGGGAATTGATGCAGAATGCCGGAAAGGTGCAAAGGGGTACAATGGCCGCGATTATTGGGCTTGAAAATGAGCTTGTCGGCAGCATTTGCAGGAAAGCCTCTGCAAAGGGAATTGTTGGTCCGGCGAATTTTAATTCTCCGGCACAGGTTGTCATTTCTGGTTCTGTTGAAGGCGTTCGTGAGGCTATTCGGCTTGCAAAAGAAGCAAAGGCCAGGCGGGCAGTGGAACTAAGCGTCGGTGGTGCTTTTCATTCACCATTAATGGAGCCGGCAACAAAGGATTTTTCGCATATCCTTGACGATGCAGAATTTAAAACGCCTGAAATTCCTGTTTACTGTAATGTGACCGGAGAGGCGACTCGGGATGTTGCAGAAATTAAAAGATTGTTGGGTTTGCAACTCATGAGTCCTGTTTTGTGGACGAAAACAATTCGGCAAATGATGAAAGACGGGGCAGGTAGATTTCTGGAATTGGGGCCCGGTACCGTGTTGGCCGGTCTCTTGCGCAGGATTGATAAAGGTGCAACCGTTTTATCTATCAGCGGGAAAGAACAAATTGCAAAATTAAAAGAAAAGGAAGATTATTAAGTGGTCAATTTAAATGATAAAATAGCACTGGTTACCGGTGCGGCACGAGGAATTGGAGCGAGCATTGCACTCAAGCTGGCATCGGCAGGTTGTAATGTTATGGTTTCTGATATCGATCTTGAGGGTGCACAAAAGACAGCTTTGCAAATTATAGAGATGGGCCGGGATGCAAAATTTGTCAAGACCGATGTTTCCCAAATGAGCGATGCCGAAAATATGATAAAAACAACTCTTGATCAATTTGGAAAAATTGATATCCTGGTCAACAACGCCGGTATTACTCGTGATAATCTTTTGATGAGAATGAATGAAAGCGAGTGGGATACTGTAATTGCAATTAATTTGAAAGGAACTTTTAATTGCATAAAAGCAGCCACACGGTCAATGCTTAAACAAAGAGCCGGAAAAATAATAAATATCGCGTCAGTCGTAGGTGTAATGGGGAACGCCGGGCAGGCAAATTACTCTGCTTCTAAAGCGGGCGTAATCGGATTGACAAAGTCTATTGCCAAGGAATTCGGACCAAGGAATATTCAAGTCAATGCAATTGCTCCGGGTTATATTGAAACAGAAATGACCAAAAACTTGCCTGAAAGTGCAAAAGAGGCATATTTTAATATCATTCCATTAAAACGGGCAGGCCTGCCTGATGATGTTGCTGATGTTGTTCTTTTCCTTGCCGGTCCATTATCCGATTATGTAACCGGGCAGGTGATTCATGTAGATGGTGGAATGGTTATGTAATATTATTTAGTTTAATTCAATACCTTTAAATAGAAAACAATAACACAATTAGCAGGAGGTAATCAAGAATGGCTGTAGAAGAAAAGGTAAAAGAGATTATTGTCGAACAACTGGGCGTTGATGCAAATGAAGTAACCCCGGAAGCCTCTTTTATCGATGATTTGGGCGCTGACTCTTTGGATACTGTAGAGTTGGTTATGGCTTTCGAAGAAGAGTTCGGTACTGAAATACCAGATGAAGATGCTGAAAAGCTAACAACCGTTGGTGATGCTCTCAATTATCTGCAAGAGAGATTAGGCAAAAACGAATAGTCCCTCTGAACGAGGATGTGGGGCGACGCTTGTTGCCCCTTTTTTTTAGCAGGACATTTTACATCCACTAAGGAAGTACATTAAAAGGAGTTTGCTCCACTGATGATCAGTTCCTGAAAAGTATGTTTTTAAAGAAGCATGCTTTCAGAATTTCATTGGTGTCAAGAGGTATTATATGAATCTTAATCGAGTCGTTGTTACAGGAATGGGTCTGGTTACGCCACTTGGAAATAATCTGGACACCTACTGGAACAATCTTATCAGCGGGAAAAGTGGCATTGGATCCATCAGTTTGATTGATGCAACGAACCACGCAACAAAGATTGCCGGCGAAATTAAAGACTTTGAACCGCTGGAATTTATTGATAAAAAAGATGTTCGCAGAATGGATCGTTTTACTCAGCTTGCAATCGTTGCGACTGAAAAAGCAATTAGTCACTCCAAACTTAATTTTGATAATGTCGATCGGGATCAGGCTGGCGTCATTGTCTCATCCGGCATTGGTGGAATGGCTACTTATGAACGAGAATGCAAAAAATTAATTGATAATGGCCCGCGCCGTGTGAGCCCGTTTTTCATTCCCATGTTGATTTTAGATATTACGCCGGGATATATCTCGATACGACATGGACTTCGTGGAGTTAATTACTCGACAGTTTCAGCATGCGCATCTGCTTCGCATGCCATTGGAGATGCTTTCCACCATATCCGTCATGGACGTGCACAAGTTATCATTACAGGCGGCAGTGAAGCTTCACTAACGCAGATGGGTATTGCAGGTTTTAATGCTTTGAAAGCACTCTCTACTCGCAACGACGAGCCGGAAAAAGCAAGCCGTCCTTTTGATTTGAATCGTGACGGTTTCGTCATGGGTGAAGGCGCAGGTATTCTTGTGCTGGAGGATTTGCAACATGCCAAAGCACGAGGAGCAACTATTTATGGTGAAATTGTTGGTACCGGTTTTACTGCGGATGCATATCACATTACTGCACCTGCTCCGGATGGCAATGGCGCAACGCGCGCTATGAAATTGGCGATTAAAGAAGCAAACCTGACAACAGATGACGTTGATTATATTAATGCTCACGGCACTTCGACACAACAGAATGATAAAATCGAAACGCTGGCGATTAAAAATGTTTTCGGAAAAAGAGCGTATGATATCCCAATTAGTTCAACAAAATCGATGATCGGACATCTTCTTGGTGCTTCAGGTGCTGTTGAAGCAATTGCTTCTTTACTAACAATTCATCAAAGCGAAATTCATCCGACAGCGAATTACGAGACACCTGATCCTAATTGTGATCTCAATTATGTGCCCGGAAAACCGATAAAAAAAGATGTGAATGTTGTTATTTCAAATTCATTTGGATTTGGTGGGCATAACGCTACTCTGGCATTTAAAAAATACTTGGAATAAACTACTATAGTAAAACGATTGCCATTTATGCAGATTAGAAATTTCAGGAATATTCTCCACAGGATTCTTGGCAAAAACAATATTCAAGGAACTCATCTTCCTGATTTGCAAAAAGTATCCGAATTATTGGAATACAATTTTATAAAAGAGGATATTCTCCTTCAAGCGCTGAAACATCGATCTTACCTTACCTGCACAGGTGAAGAACGAATAAAATCCAACGAAAGACTTGAACTCCTTGGTGATGCTGTTCTTGGACTCGTTGTTACCGATTTTCTTTATCACGAATATCCTGATGAAGAAGAGGGGAACCTTACAAATTTTAAATCTCTGCTGGTTAACCATAAAATCCTTTCAACAATCGGCAAGGACTTTGGCTTGGGGGAATTTTTACTCCTCAATGAGGCAGAGGAACGTTCCGGTGGCAGAGAGCGTGAATCTATTATTGCGGATGCCATTGAAGCAATAATTGGTGCTATATATCTTGATGGCGGACTTGAAGCTGCGACAAAATTTATCCACACAAGAATAACAGTGTGTTTGACAGATTTGCTGGCGAACGGTTTAATGCGTAATTACAAGAGCATTTTGCAGGAACATTGCCAAAGCCTGGCTTTAAAGGGACCTTTCTATAATCTTGTGAGTGAATTGGGGCCAGACCATTATAAAACTTTTACTATAGCGGTGAGTGTTAATGGAGATAAATTAGGGGTTGGAGAAGGACATTCAAAAAAGAATGCAGAACAAAAGGCTGCAAAAGAAGCATTAATTTATTTAAAAGTCATTTGAACGAGGGAAGGCAAAATGGATTATTTTTTAACAGAAGAACAAGAAGCAATTCGAGAATTAGCACGAGATTTCGCCAGAGAAAAAATTGCACCCGTCGCTGCTGAGTATGACGAAACAGCGGAATTCCCCTGGCCGGTCGTGAAAGAAATGGCAAAAGGAGATTTTTTTCGTCTTTGGATTCCGGAAAAGTATGATGGCATGGACGGCGGTGTAATGGATTTGACCCTGGTTACAGAAGAGTTTTCAAAAGCTTGTGGCGGCATTGCATTGGCATTAGCGGGAACTGCTTTGGGCACCTTTCCTCTGCTGATTAGTGGAAATGACGAGCAAAAGAAAAAGTATCTGCCGGCATTGGCCAGTGGAGAGGCTTTGGCGGCGTTCTGTTTAACCGAACCATCTGCCGGTTCTGATGCCGGTGCTATCCAAACAACAGCTAAACTTGAGGGCGATAACTATATTTTAAATGGCACAAAACATTTTATTACAAACGGTGGAGTTGCCAAATATTACACAGTCATTGCATTAACGAATCCTGCGCGAGGTACTCGTGGTGCTTCGGCATTTATCGTGGAAGATGGCACTGAAGGTCTCATTTTTGGCAAAAAAGAAAATAAAATGGGAATACGCGCCTCGGCTACCAGCGAAGTTGTATTTCAGGATTGTAAAATTCCAAAAGAGAATCTTTTGGGAAAAGAAGGCCAGGGATTTATGGTCGCAATGAAAACGCTGGACAAGTCCAGGCCGGGTGTTGCAGCACAGGCATTGGGTATTGCCCAGGGCGCGTTTGATCATGCTGTCGAATATGCGCGCCACAGACGACAATTTGGCCAAAGTATTGCCTCATTTCAGGCAATACAATTTATGCTTGCAGATATGGCCACACAGATCGAAGCTGCCAGGGCAGTGATTTATGCCGTTGCCAAAATGATCGACTCCGGTGCAAAAGATTTCGGAAAAGAATCGGCAATGTCAAAAGTGCTTGCAGGTGATGTTGCTATGAAAGTCACAACCGATGCTGTCCAGATATTTGGCGGATATGGTTATATGAAAGAATATCCGGTTGAAAAATATATGCGTGATGCTAAAATTACGCAGATTTATGAAGGCACAAACCAGATTCAACGAGGCGTTATTGCCCATCATATTATCCGGGAGAGTGCCAAACATAAATAAATTAGTCCTTTATCAATGCGAAAACCCGGCTCTTGTCGGGTTTTTTTATTGATAGAAAAACTTTTTAACAGTTTTGCTTTTTATGATAAATTTAAACAATTGATTTAACATGCCCGACAGTTCGTTTAAAACCATTGGAAAATTATCTACCTTTGAAATGAAAGAACGAGGATCCCGTTTTATTGCACGCGCTCTGCCCGTACCTGCAAAAAAAGAGGCTGAGAACTTTATCCATCAGATAAGAAAAAAACATTTCGACGCTACGCACAACTGTTTTGCATACAGGATTGGCAACGGACGAAATGAAACGACGCGTTTCAATGACGATGGTGAACCGTCGGGAACCGCGGGCAGGCCGATCCTACAGGCGATTACCACGAGGAATTTAACAAATGTTTGTATTGTTGTAACAAGATATTTTGGCGGAACAAAATTGGGAACCGGTGGATTAATTCGGGCTTATGGTGGAGCAGCTTCTCAAGTGCTGGAAACTTCAGACATCAGGGTCGAGTATTTTACTACAGAAATACAAATTTCTTACGACTATGAATTTTCAAATTTTGTTATGCGTGAAATTGATAAATTCCAGGTAAACATACTGAAAAAAGAGTACGATCAAAATGTAAAGCTTTTCATTTCAATTCGCGAGAGCTTTGCGGCCAAATTTGTTAAACAATTGACGAATCAATCATCCGGCAAAATAAAGATTATTTTGAATTGAAAAAATAATATGGAATGGTTGCTTCTTTTTATTCTGTTTCTTTTAGGCGCTTTCTTTTCCAGTTCTGAAACAGCTTACGTCGCGTCCAACAGGCTCAAGTTAAGATTGAAAGCGCACGAGCAGAAGAAAGATAAAAAATTATTTCTATTTCTGACTGATGCGCCCAAATTTTTAACAACGACATTGGTTGGAAATAACGTAGTGATTGTAGCGTGTTCCTCGGCATCTGTCGTCCTTTTGTCCCCATATCTGTCGGAAACACTTCTTGTTTTAATAACAACTGTTTTTTTGCTTTTGTTCAGCGAAATCCTGCCAAAGTCTATTGCCCAACAAATACCCAATCGGTTTTTGAAAGTTATGGGTGGAGGAGTAAATATTTTCTATTATCTGCTTCTACCGCTCATTAAACTCGCCCGGTTTATGTCGCAAGTTTTGGTACGTATGTTTGGCGGCGTCGATCTGGACGTAGAAACATTTTTTAAAAAAAGTGATTTGCCTATCTTAATACGCAAATACTCGAGCAGTAACACATTATCCAAAGAAGACAGAGAACTGGTAAATCGTGCAGTCGTCATCGGCGACAAAAGGCTTCACGACGTCATGGTTCACCGTACTGAAATAATTGGCGTAGAAATGGGGACGTCCATCGATGAAATTATTTCTTTATTTCGCAAAACAGGCTATTCGCGCTTTCCCATCTATGAAGACAGTTTGGATGATGTTCGGGGGTTTATCTATGTCCTGGATATTCTGAACACAAAAGCAAGTGACCCGAAAAGCCTCATCCGACCCGCAGTGTTTTTCCCGGAAACGATGCGAGCCATTAACGCCTTGCATAAATTGCGGAAAAAGCGGATTAGCGTGGCCATAGCAGTGGATGAGCATGGCGGCACTGCCGGTCTCGTATCTATAGAAGACATTGTCGAAGAGTTGTTTGGCGAAATTGCCGACGAATATGATAAAGAAACCAAAATCACAAAAAGAGGCCAAGAATCTATCATATTGACCAGAGGGCGGGAAGAAATCGAAGAACTTGTTGAGCGCTATGGTTTAAATATTCCTAAAGGCGATTATGTTACCCTTGCCGGTTTCATTGAAGCTCGATTGGGTCACATTCCCAAAGCAGGAGAGAAAATTCGTTTGCAGGATTTTGAAGTAATAATTATAGAGGCGAGTCCGACCAAGATATTAAAAGTTGAAATCAGGCCAAAAGCGAAAAAAGATTAAAAATAACTTGATATTTCTACTAGTTTTGACTATACTTCTAAAACTTGGAAAAATGATCCGGAGGTAATAATGGAAAAACATGTCAAAACAACCGGTATTTTATGGATCGCTAAAGGAATCCTTGGTATTTTGGTAGGCTTTCTTGTATTTGCAATAATGCTTGGCATCGGGATTTTTGCAAATACCCAGGGAGGGGAAGAAGCACTTCCCATTCTCGCCATAATCGGTTTGTTTGTCGCAGGTTTGCTTACAGTTCTTTCTATACCGGAAATTCTCGCAGGAATTGGCATTCTGAAATTCAAGCAATGGGGAAAAATATTGGGGTTAGTCGTGGCTGCGCTTAATCTACTCGATATCCCTGTTGGCACTGCATTGGCCATTTATTCGTTTTGGGTACTATTGAAAGACGAAAGCCAGGAATTGTTCAGTTAAATGCAGACTCTACTTATCCTAAATCCGAAAGCTGCAAAAGGAAACGCACAAAAGCACTTTGATCGGATTTTTCAAAATTTAAAAGACGCAAAATTTGATCATGATGTAAAATTTAGCGAATATCCATTGCACGCCGAGAGTATTGCTAACGATGCCGTCAAAAATGGTTATGATAATATTGTCGTCGCAGGCGGCGACGGGACGCTGAACGAAGTGGTCAACGGCATTCTGAAATCGAAAGGCGATTCGCAACTCGGGATTATCCCGACAGGAACTTGTAACGATTTTATCAAAGCTGCAGGCATTCCTGCCGATATACAGGGTTCATGCGATACAATTGTTTCAGGTAACTCTCGCGCATTTGATGTCGGAATGGCCGGTGATCGATATTTCATTAATGCAGTTGG
>JAACEJ010000106.1 GCA_011682565.1 Actinomycetota bacterium
ATTTCAAAAACACACGGGGAAACATCACAGCCAATGAATGATTCTCCGGCATCCTCCACAACAGGATTCATCTGCCCCAATAATTCTTCCATCTGCCGAACAGGAAATTTGTAATCAAGAATTTCCTGTCGTGAAGCATTTTCGAGCGGGAACGTGCCGATTTGATTATAAGCTCCGCCTTTAATCCATTTGATTCCCCAAAAGTCCACATGCCAATCGCCCTGATGTTCGTGCGTTATTCCTTCCATGGCATAATTGTTATTTACCCACGTTTGTTTAACGTCGTTTCCCATTGCATCGCCCACGAATGCTATGGGAATTTCGAGCAATTGGCTCAAATGCACTGCGGTGTCGGGATGGAACCACATAAAAATGGGGACACGATCAACCGGTTTTCGTGCTAATGCTGCGTGGACGCGTTCTTTAGAGGTCATTTTTCCAGCGCCTCATCAAGCATGGCAAGATAATTCTCAACCGGTATGTAACTGGGGATTGAATTGCCGGAACCAATGGCGTACCGCCCGCGATCTCCACATGTATCTATCAGAAACCGCGTTCTCTCTCGCACTTGTTGCGGTGATCCTTTTGCCAGTATGTTGATATCTATACCACCCAAAACAGCAATGCGCTCCCCATATTTTTCCTGGAAATTTTCTGCAGGAATGATGGCATCTTCGTAGGAATGTTTGCCGTCGATGCCGACATCGGTGATGAGGTCTTCCATGATGGATTCTACGTTTCCGCAGCAATGCAAAAAGTAGGGGAGACCCTTCTCGTGGCTCATCTGTGCAAAGCGTTTATGCCAGGGAAGGACGAATTTTCGCAAATCGTCGGGAGCAAGCAGCGTTGCCGTGCGGAAACCCATGTCGTCTCCCTGAAACATGGCAACAACGCGATCGAGGTCCAACAAGTTTCGATAATAGCCGGTGATCAATTCGCCCAGTCTGTCGGACATCGCTTGTACGAGTTCCGGTTCATCATAAATAGCAAGACAAAGGCCTTCATAAGACATAATTTGGGAAAGATGTTCAAGCATACCGGCGGCATGGCACGTCATCAGTCCCATGCCTTCCGGGAGATGATCGTTTAAATATTCTATCGCGAAATAATCGGCATCCTCTAATTTGGGCCAGGGATAGCGCTCAAAATCTTCCCAGGTTCGGATTGTGCCTTCGTGTCCATCCGCCCAGGCGCGATCCTTGTGCGATGCAGGCGCCGGATCGGCAGCGACAAGTATTTTCTTGCCAAAATCCAGCGCACGTTCAAAACGGACAAAATCATACCCCATCCGCAGCCAGAATTCGATAAAGTTGTCGAGCCAGGCTTTTTGCGATTCCCGGTCGTTGCCAAATTCCACCCATGTTCTGCCCAATAATTCCGTCGTAATCGGTTGTAAAAGAACATCATCGACAATGTATTCGACGAGCGGCGTCCTTGTTTGCGGCTTTCGTCCCATGAGAATGTCGATGAATTCCCGGGCATTCGGCTTTGGGCTTTTTACAGGTAAGTTTTTAAACATGTTCGACATTCCCTTGTTAAAACTGCATTTATGACAAACTCACAAAAAGTCGAAAAGCATGTCATCGCGAGGAGCGGAGCGACGAAGCGATCTTTATAAAACAGCACGTTAGCCGACATATAGATTGCTTCGCTTCGCTCGCAATGACATTTTGTAACTTTTTACGAGTTTCTCATTTATGAGTAACTCACACCTTTATCGCTTTTAACTCAAATTCGGGCAGTTTTCCGTTATTGAATATATCCACTTTTAATTTTTTCGTCCCGTGTACTAGATCGACATGCCAGGTGCGACGATCCGTTTGCTTTATGGTTATTTGGGGCTGCGTTTCTCTTTCTTTCAAAGGACATCCTGCCATGACTATAAAGCTTTCCTTTGCCTTTTCAGGCAAGGCAACATTGATGTAGGGATAGACGCCTTCTTTCTCGGGAATGGGCAGTTTAGCCGATTTAATTTTTAACTTTTGCGACGCGCTGCAAACAGCATAAAAACCGGCTCCTGGGCGGATAATGGAAAACGAATTTGCACTTGTACGGCTCGCTCCTTCATTGTCCTTGTTCTCGATGTGCCATCGCGCCGAGAATGTAGAAGGGTATTGCGTTTTGATTAATTTGTCCAACACAATGATGCAGGGAATTTCCTGGAAAAAAATCACGGTACGGGTTACGGATTTTACGTCATCGTTGACCAGAGCATACGCCGGGGTTGCATCGCTTGCCCAGAAAACGTAATTCTGTCTTTTCTCCGAGCGCACGATTTTCGCCGCCGCGTGGGACGCGTTTGTGCCCTCAGAGCCGTCGTGATACTGATGCCCTTTGCCGTCGATTAAAACAGTATTGTGCGCCGGGGATGTTCTCAGCATCCACGCAGGGTCTTTTTTATCATACGGCGGATGTTTCACGTCTGCAAGCAGCACTTGTCCATAAGCTTTTAAAAGCACGGAATTTCGATCCGCGTGCTCGTGGTTGGACGGCTTGCCGCTGCGCATGGCAAGCACCAGGTCTTCTTCCTTGTAACCTGTGCGGGCAATAATCCAGTCCAGATCGAGGTGTTTAAAATATTCCTGTTCTGTCGGCGGAGAAGGCTCGACTGAAGGATCGTACCAAATCAGGGAGAAAATGTTGTGCCCTTTTGCATGGTGCAATGCAGTATGCTGAGACAAACCGTCTCTGGATTCCCCCGCGATCCAGAACCCAAGCCCTGAATCAAAGCTGCCGCCGCTGTCGCCAAAATTAACACATTCGTGAGGATGGCCTTTTTGCGGCATTTGCAGGGAGAGAATAAAATCCATCATACCGATGTAATTCACATCATCAAATAAATCAATTCCCTTTTTACGCTGTAAAACATCTACCAGCAGCGCCATGTGCGACGCAGTGTAATTCCAGTAAGACGATCCTTCTTTATAGCTTCCGTCTGCTTCGAAATTATTTACAAAGTCATGGTAGCTATACAAAACCATCTCCAGCCACCGGTCCGCGCGGTCGTCGATTCCCAACAACGCTGCTGTTCCGATGGCAAGCGCTCCCATGGGTACGGCCTTTAAATTCGTTTTATTTAAAATAATCGGCCAATGGCTAAAATCAATATCCGCATAGAAACTGCTCGCAGGATCAAAACCCCATCCTTTCACCCGATCCGGATAACGCATGCCGTAAAGGGACAAGTAGCACGGTTCACATCCTTTGTTGCCGATTTGTTTGAGCATTTCTTTGCGCTCTGTTGTGGTGAGCACGTCCCCCATCCAGTCGTATGCCAGGCACATGGAGATCGTGGAGCCGGGCGCACGCTGCAAACCAATCGTATCTTTTCCGCCTTCTATGAAATAATCCCATTTTTGATATTGTAAAATCTTTTGCACAGCCAGATGGGCCAAATCACCTCTTTTGCGGTCGCTCGTCATCAGGTAAACAAAGGCTTCCCGTTGCAAAATGGTATAAGCTCGCGCAAGATGACGGATGTGGTTGTGAAGGTCAATTTCGTCGCTTAAAAACCGTCGATCATCATCGATATTCATTTTTAAAAGCGAATCCCAATAGTCCCTGAACAGAGGCAACTTGGTGCGTGCACGGATTGTGTCGACATCTTTTTCTGAGAAGAACAGGTTCAAGGGTAGAGATGTTTGTTTTTCACCGGCAAATAATGGTGTCGCAGCCAAAGAAGACAGGGCGCCCATAGCGACGCCGCCGGTTTTAATAAAATCACGACGATTTAGTTTATCCATTGTTTTTCCTCTGATTGGTTTTGGAATGGATGCAAAAGGTTTTGCACTATATTTTGCAGGTGATCAATAATAGGAAATTAATGATGAAAAGTCAATGGTGAGTTAAGATAGCGGGAATGTGTGGGAATCGAACCCACCCGAGACGGGATCGCCGCCTCACAACGGATTTGAAGTCCGCGGGCACCACCAGGTCGCCGTGCATTCCCGAAAAATCAAAGATGGAATATATTTATTTCATTGTCCGCAATCAAGAAAAAAGATTGCAAACCAGATAAATATCAGATTTTTATAAATATCTTTCGCTTGTAAAGCCAATAGCAAATGTACCACAACATTCCCCACACAACAAACGCGGTAATGATCTTTGCAGTGAGTACGCCCGTCCATGAAAGAAGACCCATTGTAAACGGACTCACAATTCTATGCAGGTATTGACCGCCGCCGGTGTTGGTAAAAAGATAAATGAATAACGGATTCATTCCCACTATGGCAAAAAACACGGACCATTTATGTACTTTTTTTACATCGATGAGCCAATAGGAAAAAGCCAAAGAGAGCAGGCTCCATCCACCCGTAACAATCACAAATGAACTGGTACATATACGTTTGATAATCGGTGTGATGGGGTTTAACCCATATCCGACAATCAATCCGATCATACCGGCAATAACCAGGGTTTTAATTTTCTGGCCGGGTGTTTTGGTGTGATTTCTCAGTACCAGGCCTGCCAGGACTCCCCATATAGTATGCGCGGTGGTTGGAACAGCGTTAAATGCGACCCAGTGGCCGGTCGAGAGTTTGCCCATTAAAAGCAAGTCGACCCAGGAACCAAAGTTGTGATCCGGTACAAAAGGCTGGTTGAAACCGGGAACTGCCCACAGGCGATAAAGTGCTTCTGAAAGAATCAACAAACCGAATGTAAAAGCAATTTGTACCCAGGCTCTTTTGCGCATCATTAAAAATGCTACGAGATAAGTGAAAGAGAGTTGTGCTAATACATTCCAGAGTTCAAAGGTAATGTGGCCGGGGCCGATGCAATAGAGCGCCCAGCCGAAAAACAGGAGGAGAAAAGACCTCTGTATCGCATGACGCAGAGTTAAGCCATAGCCGTCCCCGCGTTCCCAGCGCTTTCCAAAAGAAAACGGCATGGCAACGCCGACAATAAACATAAAAAACGGCTGAATGAGATCCCAGAAATGCAGGCCGTTCCATGGATGATGATGAAATTGCGTGGCGATTGCTCCGATAAACGTACCTTGTAAAGCCGGATCCCTGAGTAGAGAAAAAAGAGGAGTCGCTTCGGCGATGAGCATGAACATGGTGAAACCGCGGAAAAAGTCGAGAGAAAGCAATCGTCCCTGAGGTGTCAGAGAATAATCCTGTGCTGATGACATTGCGCTTCCTTTCTGATAGCTGTGAGATAAATGCTCGGGTTATTTTGTGAAGGACAGACTGGTGAAAAATAATTATTTTTTTCTATTTTCCAAGTAAAAACATCTTGAAACTGACCATCTCATTAGTTAGTTTTGTTTTTCAGAAACGTGAATAGTATTCTGAATTGCGAATGGTGAAAATAAACAAGGGCCCGGGCAAAATGTTACACGTCGAAGATGAACAGAATCCATCCTTTTCCAGCGTCAGAAATTCCAAACTTTTTATTCAAAAAACGAGTCTTGTTGCCGGATTCATTCTATTTGTGATTATGTTATCCTTACCCGCACCAAAAGGACTCGGTCCTGCTGCCTGGAAAACGGCTGCAATAGGCATATTAATGGCAATTTACTGGATCACCGAAGCTATTCCCATCCCGGCAACTTCACTTATCCCGATGGTGTTTTTTCCCATTTTCAATATCGGCAGTATCAAAGAGTCGACTGCGCCTTATGCCAATCCGCTTATTTTTCTGTTTATGGGCGGATTCATTATTGCGCTTGGAATGCAGCGCTGGAAATTGCATTTACGGATTGCTTTATCTATTATCAGATTTGTGGGTATGCGCCCCAAGGCGCTTATCGCAGGGTTTATGATTTCTACTGCATTTCTCAGTATGTGGGTCAGCAACACAGCGACAACACTGATGATGCTGCCTATTGGACTTTCAATTATTGAACTCGCACAGTCCGCAAATGTAAAAGAAAATACTCAGGATTTCGCGTCATTTAAAACTGCCTTGATGTTGAGCATTGCCTTTGCGGCAAGCATTGGCGGCCTGGGTACTCTGATTGGGACACCTCCAAACGCATTGCTTGCAGGATTTATGGAGGAAAACTATAATATTCATATTCTCTTCGGTCAATGGATGATGATCGGCGTACCGATCGTCGTGCTGGGCCTTCCTTTGGCCTATTTGACTTTGACGCGCATTGTATTTCCAATTCACATTGAAAAACTACCGGGTGGTGAAGAATATATTCATAGCGAATTGCAAAAGCTCGGACCCATCACAAAAGCGGAAAAATGGGTTGCGATTGTGTTCGTTCTCGTCGCTTTTTCATGGATGTTGAGACCGTTGATTATTAAAATCCTGCCCGGAGTATCGGATACAGGTATTGCCGTTGCCGGTGCGCTCATCATGTTTGCTATTCCTGTTGATTGGAAAAACGGAGTTTTCCTTATGACCTGGAAAGAGGCAGAAAGGCTGCCCTGGGGTGTATTGATCCTTTTTGGTGGTGGCCTCACGCTGGCATCGGCAATAACCCGCACGGGGTTGTCTGTATGGATAGGAACAAAGTTGGCGCTTTTCAGCCATTTGCCCGTTATTGTCGTTGTTGTTATTCTGGCAACGGTCATTATTTTGCTCACCGAATTAACAAGCAACACGGCCACAACTGCGGCTTTTTTACCTGTTGTCGCATCCGTTGCAGTGTCCTCGGGACAAAATCCTTTATTGCTGGTCATTCCGGCAACTATTGCGGCAAGCTGCGCATTTATGCTGCCCGTGGCTACACCGCCGAATGCCATTGTATATGGCAGTGGTTCGGTAACTATTTCACAAATGCTGCGAGCAGGCATTGTCCTTGATGCTTTTTTTCTTGTTCTTGTCGTCGGGTTAACATTTGGCCTTGGTCTTTTTGTTTTTCATATTCATATTGGTCTTGTTCCCGCCTGGGTTCCGACTCCTTAGTTATAGTATTTTTTTTGTTAATTCTTTATTGAAGAGTTTTAGAACAGTAACATACATTAAGCACAATTGGTATGAATATTGTTTTCATAAAAGTAAAGCGAGCAAACAAAAAAAATACTAGTGAAAAAAGGGTCAAATTAAAGCAATATTAGCGGTATATAGCAGATATCGGCGCAATTATCGAAGAAAATGATCTTTTTTACAAATTTAATACAACGCAGTTTTCCAGAGCAATCCGCATTTTTCGGCAGTAATATGCAAAATGCAAGAAAGATAATTGACTGCTTGTTTTGCTCCTTTTGTTAAAATGTCTTATGGTAGTGTGGAAAGCCAGCTAATATGCTAAGAGGAGTAGACAGACATGTACACCGTACTTTTAATTGATGACAAAGTTGACATTTTAGTGGAACATTCGCGCTTGATTGTCAAATCAGGGTATGAATGCCTTTCGACAAAGAATTTTCACGAAGCTGTAGCGCTTTTGAGAAATAGCTCACCAGATGTAATCTTTCTGAGTGGAAAGGATTCCGGACAGGATTGCTTAGAACGGCTCGACGTGATCAAATCCATTGATCCCGTTATTCCGGTGATTTTGTTTTGCGAAAAAGCAAATGTCGACATGGTGGTAAAGGCAATGAAGTTAGGTGCTTTTGATTTCATTGAAATACCCTTTGACGAGTCGTCAGTTATTTCCAGCTTGCAGGATGCTGTCCGGGAGTTGGAATTGAATCATAATCCTTCGAGTTGTTCCGTTGCAAATTATAAAAATGTGCGTTTACCCGATGTGATTGGCGAGAGCCCGGCGTTCAAAAATGTTGCAAGGCGCGTTTTAAAAGTGGCAGAAACAGAAGCAAATGTTTTCATTAGCGGGGAATCCGGAACAGGCAAAGAGCTTATTGCCAAGAGTATTCACAATTTGAGTTCGAGAAGGGACGAACCGTTTATTGCTGTTGATTGTGTTTCGTTGCCGCCCACTCTTATTGAAAGCGAATTGTTTGGTTACGAAAAAGGAGCTTTCAGCGGTGCAATTAAATCAAAACCCGGACTTTTGGAATTGGCCGATGGTGGTACTTTATTTTTAGATGAGATTACCGAGTTGGATATTTATTTGCAGGCAAAGCTTCTGCGCGTAATTCAGGAGCGGCAATTTCGGCGCGTTGGCGGCAGTCATTTAATCAGCGTGGATTTTCGTGTTATAGCAGCAACGAACCGGGTTCCCGAAAAAGCTGTTGAAGAGAACAAGCTGCGAAAAGATCTTTATTATCGTTTAAATGTTGTGCCCATAAAATTGCCCGCTTTGCGAGAGAGGAAGGAAGATATAAATTTATTGGTCAATTATTTCATGGAAAAATACAAGCCTATAGGTCGGCATCTCATCAAAGGAATTACACGAAGAGCTTTGAAAGCACTAAATGGTTATCGTTGGCCCGGAAATATTCGCGAGTTGCAAAACGCCATCGAACAGTCCATTTCAATGGCAGAAAAACAAATTATCGATTTTGAGGATTTGCCGGAAAACATTATGAGAAATCAGGTCCTTTTTGATGATAATCCCGTCGAAGCGGAAAGTTTTAAAGAAGCGAAAGACAAGTATTTAAAACAGTTTTATAAAATGTACATGAAAAATATGATTAAAAAGCACAACGGCAATATTTCCGAGATCGCCCGTTCAGCGGAAATCAGCCGCGGAACAATTTACAAAATACTGGAAGAATCAAACATATCGGAGAACGACACCGATTTTTTGCAGTTGAATTGATGTTTCAAAATGTTGAAAAATGGGAAACGGCAAGCTTTGGTAAAATTAGAATGCAATAAATGACCGGAATCATATATGAGAACCTCGTAAAAAGTCGCAATAAAAGGGCAGGTATTCCTGCGCCAAGCGAAATTTTCAAAAAAAACGCCAAAGGATTTCGCTA